>NZ_JASCPN010000030.1:0-62967 GCF_029960155.1 Pseudomonas sp. PS01300
GGTCAAGCCCGCTCCCACCAGGTTCGATGCCGTACCTGTGGGAGCGGGCTTGACCCGCGATGGGGCCGCCAAGGAATGCACTGACAAGGACAACAACCGTGACCAAGTCGATTCTGCTGGTCGATGACGACCAGGACATCCGTGAACTGCTGCAGGCCTACCTGAGCAAATGCGGCTTCCAGGTGCAGGCCCAGGCCGATGGCCAGGGTTTTCGCCAGGCTCTGGACACACACGGCGCCGACCTGGTGATCCTCGATGTGATGCTGCCCGACGAAGACGGTTTCAGCCTGTGCCGCTGGGTGCGACAGCATCCGCGTCAGGCGCGGGTGCCGATCATCATGCTCACCGCCAGTTCCGACGAAACCGATCGCGTCATCGGCCTGGAACTGGGCGCCGACGATTACCTGGGCAAACCCTTCAGCCCCCGCGAGCTGCAAGCCCGCATCAAGGCCCTGCTGCGCCGCGCCGGCTTCATGCATGAACGCCCCGGCGGTGACGTGCTGACCTTCGACGAGTGGCGCCTGGATACGGTCAGCCACCGCCTGTTCCACCGCGACGGCGAAGAGGTGATCCTGTCTGGCGCCGATTTCGCCCTGCTCAAGCTGTTCCTCGACCACCCGCAACAGATCCTCGACCGCGACACCATCGGCAATGCCACCCGTGGTCGCGAGCCGATGCCCCTGGACCGTATCGTCGACATGGCGGTCAGCCGCCTGCGCCAGCGCCTGCGCGATACCGAAAAACCTCCGCGACTGATCCGCACCGTGCGCGGCAGCGGCTACCTGCTGGCGGCCAGTGTTGCGCCCGCGCACTGAGCGGCGCTGGCGCCTGCCGCTGCCGCGCTCACTGCTGGGGCGCATGCTGCTGCTGACCCTGCTGGTGGTGACGGCGGCCCAGGGGTTGTCCAGCGTGATCTGGGTGTCGCAGTTGCGTGCCAGCCAGCTCGAAGGGCTGCTGGCCAGCGCGCGCAGCCTGGCGCATTCGATGACCGCCAGCGTCAGTTACTTTCGTTCGCTGCCGCTGGCCTACCGGCCGCTGGTGCTGGACCAGCTGCGCAGCATGGGGGGCACGCGCTTCGTGGTGTCGCTCAACGACCGGCCGCTGGACATGCAGGTGCTGCCGGTGACCCCGCGCAAGCAGGCGGTGATCGAGGCGTTCGAGCAGGTACTGCACGAGCGCCTGGGCGAGCAGATGGAAATCTCGGTGGAGTTCGTCGGCCCCGAGCAACTGCGTCTGTTCAACAGCGGGCTCAAGCTCGATGAACTGCCGCGCTCCTGGGCGCACTACTCGCTGACCCTGGAGCCGGTCAACCCGCCGGTGCTGGTGACCCAGATTCGCCTGGGCGAGGGCGAATGGCTGTACATCGCCTCGCTGCTGCCCGAGCCCTACACCAGCCTCGAGGCCGAGGGCCTGCCGCGCCAGCAGGTGGGGTTCATCGCACTGACCAGTTTCTTTCTGCTGCTGTTCATCGGCCTGCTGGTGCATTGGCAGACCCGTCCGCTCAAGCGCCTGGCACGCGCGGCGCGGGAGCTGTCGCTGGGCGCCGACGCGCCGCCGGAGGTGGAGGGCGGCGGCAGCGAAGTGGTGGAGGTGGGGCGCGCCTTCAATGCCATGCGCGAACGCATCAGCCGCTACCTGACCGAGCGCAGCCAACTGTTCAGCGCGATCTCCCACGACCTGCGCACGCCGATCACGCGCCTGCGCCTGCGCGTCGAGCTGCTGGAGGATGAACAGCTGCAACACAAGTTCGGCCGTGACCTGGACGAGCTGGAGCTGCTGGTCAAGGGCGCCCTGCAGTGCGTGAAGGACACCGACATCCACGAGAACATCGAACCCATCGACCTCAACCAGGTGCTCGACTGCCTGGTGGAACCCTACCTGGCCAGTGCGCGCGTCACCGTGCAGGGCAGGGCGCTGGCGGCGTATCCGGGCAAGCCGCTGGCGCTCAAGCGCTGCATCGGCAACCTGATCGACAACGCGCTCAAGTACGGCGAGCGTGCGCACCTGCGCATCATCGACAGTGCCACCGGCTTCGTGCTGCAGGTGGACGACGAGGGCCCCGGCGTGCCGGAGCAGCGTCAGGAACAGGTGTTCGAGCCACATGTGCGCCTGGCCGGCCAGCAGCAGGGCTACGGGCTGGGGCTGGGCATCGCGCGCAACATCGCCCACAGCCACGGCGGCGAGGTGAGCCTGCGCAACCTGCGCGAAGGCGGCCTGCGGGTCACCCTGAGCCTGCCGCGCAGTGCGGGCCAGCGGGTGAATGTCACAAGTCGGTGACATTCGCGCATCCCTTCGTTACTTCTGCCGCCCCAGGGGGTGGCTAGACTTCGATTCACGCGCAAGCAGCATGACTTGCACCGGCATAACAACAAGAAAGGTTTCCCTTGATGAATGCGATCAATCGCCTCGCCGCCGTTGTTTCCCTTGCTTCCCTGTTGCCATTGAGCGCCCTGGCTGCCGAGCCCGGCACGGTCGAGGTGACCCACTGGTGGACGTCCGGTGGCGAGAAGGCGGCCGTGGACACGCTGCGCAAGCAGATCGAACAGGACGGCTTTGTGTGGAAGGACAACGCCGTGGCCGGGGGCGGCGGCGCGGCCGCCATGACCGTGCTCAAGAGCCGCGCGGTGGCCGGCAACCCGCCAGCCGCTGCCCAGGTCAAGGGCCCGGACATCCAGGACTGGGGTGCGCTGGGCCTGCTGACCAACCTGGACGATGTGGCCAAGGCCAACGACTGGGACGCGCTGCTGCCCAGAAAGGTTGCCGACATCATGAAGTACGACGGTCATTACGTGGCCGTGCCGGTGAACATCCACCGGGTCAACTGGCTGTGGATCAACCCGCAGGTGTTCGCCAAGGCCGGGGCCAAGGTGCCGACCACCCTGGACGAACTGTTCGCCGCCGCCGACAAGCTCAAGGCTGCCGGCTTCGTGCCCCTGGCCCACGGCGGCCAGCCGTGGCAGGACAGTACCGTGTTCGAGGACGTGGTGCTGAGCATTCTCGGGCCCAAGGGCTACCACGCAGCCTTTGTCGAACTGGATGAAAAGACCCTGACCGGTGCGCAGATGATCAAGGCGTTCAGCACCTTGCAGCGCCTGGGCACCTACATGGACCCCAACCGTGCCGGGCGTGACTGGAACGTTGCGGCCGCCGAGGTCATCAACGGCAAGGCCGGCATGCAGATCATGGGCGACTGGGCCAAGAGCGAATGGACCGCTGCGGGCAAGATCGCCGGCAAGGACTACGAGTGCGTGGCGTTCCCCGGTACCCAGGGCAGCTTTGCCTACAACATCGACTCGCTGGTGATGTTCAGGCTCAAGGACGAGAACGACATCAAGGCCCAGAACGACCTGGCCAAGGTGGCGCTGGAGCCGGCGTTCCAGACCGTGTTCAACCAGAACAAGGGGTCGCTGCCGGTACGCCAGGACATGGGCATGGGCCCGTTCGATGCCTGCACGCAAAAGTCCGCCGCGGACTTCAAGGCGGCCGAGCAGGGCGATGGCCTGCAACCGAGCATGGCGCACAACATGGCCACCAGCCTGGCGGTGCAGGGCGCCATCTTCGATGTGGTGACCAACTTCCTCAACGACCCGAAGGCCGACCCGGCCAAGGCGGTCAAGCAGCTGGATTCGGCGATCAAGTCGGCTAAATGATCCGCTGAATCTTTCGGGCCTCATCTCGGGTCAAGCCCGCTCCCACAGGTACTGCGATGACTTTGTGGGAGCGGGCTTGACCCGCGATGCGGCGCAACGCGCCGCCTTTCCAACCGAGAACCTTCCGATGAGCACTATCGCCGTCCTCAACAAGGCCTCACCCCTCGATGCATTGCAACGCTGGCTGCCCCGACTGGTACTGGCGCCGAGCATGCTGATCGTGCTGGTGGGCTTCTACGGCTATATCCTGTGGACCTTCGTCCTGTCGTTCACCAATTCAAGCTTCATGCCCAGCTACAAGTGGGTGGGCCTGGCCCAGTACGCCCGCCTGATGGACAACGACCGCTGGTGGGTCGCCAGCAAGAACCTGCTGTTGTTCGGCGGCATGTTCATCGGCATCAGCCTGGTGGTCGGCGTGCTGCTGGCGGTGCTGCTCGACCAGCGTATCCGCCGCGAAGGCTTTATCCGCACCGTCTACCTGTACCCCATGGCGCTGTCGATGATCGTCACCGGCACCGCCTGGAAATGGCTGCTCAACCCCGGTCTTGGCCTGGACAAGATGCTGCGCGACTGGGGCTGGGAAGGCTTTCGCCTGGACTGGCTGGTCGACCCCGATCGCGTGGTGTACTGCCTGGTGATTGCTGCCGTGTGGCAGGCCTCGGGGTTCGTCATGGCGCTGTTTCTGGCCGGGCTGCGCGGGGTCGACCCGTCGATCATCCGCGCAGCCCAGGTCGATGGCGCGAGCCTGCCGACCATCTACCTGCGCATCGTGCTGCCCAGCCTGCGCCCGGTGTTCTTCAGTGCATTGATGATCCTGGCGCACATCGCGATCAAGAGCTTCGACCTGGTGGCGGCAATGACCGCCGGTGGCCCGGGCTACGCTTCGGACCTGCCGGCGATGTTCATGTATTCGTTCACCTTCAGCCGCGGCCAGATGGGCATGGGCTCGGCCAGCGCGATCCTGATGCTGGGTGCGATCCTGGCGATCCTGGTGCCGTACCTGTATTCGGAACTCAGGAGCAAGCGCCATGAGTAGTTCACTTGCTGCTCGTCGACCGAGCCTGAGCCGCCTGGCGGTCTACGCCACCCTGATCGCGGCCTGCCTGGTGTACCTGGTGCCGCTGATCGTGATGCTGCTGACCAGCTTCAAGAGCCCCGACGACATCCGCACCGGCAACCTGCTGAGCTGGCCCGAGGTGATCACCGGCATCGGCTGGGTCAAGGCCTGGGACGCGGTGGGCGGTTATTTCTGGAACTCGGTGAAGATCACCGTGCCGGCGGTGCTGATCTCCACCCTGGTGGGAGCGCTCAACGGCTACGTGCTGTCGATGTGGCGCTTTCGCGGCTCGCAGCTGTTCTTCGGGCTGCTGCTGTTCGGCTGCTTCCTGCCGTTCCAGACGGTGCTGCTGCCGGCCTCGTTCACCCTCGGCAAGCTGGGCCTGGCCAGTACCACCACCGGCCTGGTGCTGGTGCACATCGTGTACGGCCTGGCCTTCACCACGCTGTTTTTCCGCAACTACTACACCAGCGTGCCCCAGGCCCTGGTGCAGGCGGCGCGGCTGGATGGCGCGGGGTTCTTCACCATCTTCGGGCGCATCCTGCTGCCCATGTCGATCCCGATCATCATGGTGTGCCTGATCTGGCAGTTCACCCAGATCTGGAACGACTTTCTGTTCGGCGTGGTGTTCGCCAGTGGCGACGCGCAACCGATCACCGTGGCCCTCAACAACCTGGTCAACACCAGCACCGGGGCCAAGGAATACAACGTCGACATGGCGGCGGCGATGATCGCCGGGTTACCGACCCTGTTGGTCTATGTGCTGGCTGGCAAGTATTTCCTGCGTGGGCTCACCGCCGGCGCGGTCAAGGGGTAGAACATGGCAACGCTTGAATTGCGCAACGTCAACAAGACCTACGGCAGCGGCCTGCCGGACACGCTGAAGAACATCGAGCTGAAGATCGGCTCGGGCGAGTTCCTGATCCTGGTGGGCCCTTCGGGCTGCGGCAAATCCACCCTCATGAACTGCATCGCGGGGCTGGAGCAGATCAGCGGCGGGGCGATTCTGGTGGACGACGCCGACATCAGTGGCATGAGCCCCAAGGATCGCGACATCGCCATGGTGTTCCAGTCGTATGCGCTGTACCCGACCATGAACGTGCGCGACAACATCGCCTTCGGCCTGAAGATTCGCAAGATGACCCCGGCGGCCATCGACGAGGAGGTGGCGCGGGTGGCCAAGCTGCTGCAGATCGAGCACCTGCTGGGGCGCAAGCCCGGCCAGCTGTCCGGTGGGCAGCAGCAGCGCGTGGCCATGGGCCGGGCGCTGGCGCGTCGGCCTAGGATCTACCTGTTCGACGAACCGCTGTCCAACCTCGACGCCAAGCTGCGGGTGGAGATGCGCACCGAGATCAAGCTGATGCACCAGCGCCTGAAGACCACCACGGTGTACGTGACCCACGACCAGATCGAGGCCATGACCCTGGGCGACAAGGTGGCGGTGATGAAGGATGGGCTGATCCAGCAGTTCGGCACCCCGCAGCAGATCTACAACGACCCGGCCAACCTGTTCGTGGCGAGTTTCATCGGCTCGCCGCCGATGAACTTCATACCCTTGCGCCTGCAACGCCAGGAGGGTCGCCTGCTGGCCCTGCTCGACAGCGGCCAGGGGCGCTGCGAGCTACCACTGGGCATCGGCGAGGCGGGGCTGGAGGCGCGCGAGGTGATCCTGGGCATTCGCCCGGAGCAGATCAGCCTGGCGGCGGTCGAAGGCAATGGCCTGCCGAGCATTCGCGCCCAGGTGCAGGTCACCGAGCCGACCGGGCCGGACACCCTGGTGTTCGTGACCCTCAACCAGACCAAGGTGTGCTGCCGACTGGCACCGGAGTTCGCGCCGCAGGTCGGCGAAAGCCTGAGCTTGCAGTTCGATCCTGCGCGGGTGCTGCTGTTCGATGCAGAAACGGGCGAACGGCTGGGGCGCGGGCGTGCACCGGTCGATACGGTCGGCACCGACAACATTGCCCAATTCAGGGGCCGCTGAATTCGTTGTAAAGCATGGACACCATCGAAAACAATAAGACGAGGACACAGGGGATGGATCATTTCAAACGTGTTTTGCCGCGGGGCTGCATGACCCTGCTGGCGGCCTTCGGGGTCAGTTGCGGGGCGCACGCTGCCGGCGCCTTCGACCCGGAGTCGAAGTGGATGAGTGGCGACTGGGGCGGCACACGCACCGAGTTGCTGGACAAGGGCTACGATTTTTCGCTGGATTACGTGGGCGAGGTTGCCGGCAACCTGAAGGGTGGCTACAACAACGACAAGACGGCGCGCTACAGCGACCAGTTCGCCCTGGGCGTGAAGATTGACCTGGAGAAGATCCTGGGTTGGCACGACGCCGAGTTCAAGCTGGCGATCACCGAGCGCAGCGGGCGCAACCTGTCCAACGACCGCATCAGCGACCCTCGGGCCGGGCAGTTCAGCTCGGTGCAGGAGGTGTGGGGCCGCGGGCAGACCTGGCGCCTGACCCAGATGTGGGTCAAGCAGACCTACTTCGACGGCAAGCTCGACCTCAAGGCGGGGCGCTTCGGCCCGGGCGAGGAGTTCAACAGCTTCCCCTGCGATTTCCAGAACCTGGCTTTCTGCGGCTCGCAGGTGGGCAACTGGGTGGGCAGCATCTGGTACAACTGGCCGGTCAGCCAGTGGGCGTTGCGCGCCAAATACAACCTCACGCCGGAGTTCTTCGCCCAGGTCGGGGTGTTCGAGCAGAACCCTTCGAACCTTGAGACGGGCAATGGCTTCAAGCTCAGCGGCAGCGGCACCAAGGGCATGATCCTGCCGGTGGAGCTGGTGTGGGCCCCCAGGGTCAACGGCCTGCCCGGCGAGTACCGCCTGGGTTACTACTACAGCACTGCCAAGGCCGATGACATCTACGAGGACGTCAATGGCCAACCCCAGGGCCTGACTGGCGCAGACCCCAAGTCGCATTCGAGCAAGCATGGCTGGTGGGTGGTGGCGCAGCAGCAGGTTACTGCGCACAACGGCGATGCCAATCGCGGCCTGAGCCTGTTCGCCAACTTTACCGTGCACGACAAGGCCACCAACGTGGTCGACAACTACCAGCAGGTGGGCATGGTGTACAAGGGCGCCTTCGATTCGCGGCCCAAGGACGACATCGGCTTCGGCGTGGCGCGCATTCATGTCAACGATGACGTGAAGAGGCGTGCGCAGCAGCTCAATGGGGTCAGCGGTATCGATGACTACAACGACATGGGCTTCGTGCCGATCCAGCGTACCGAGTACAACGCCGAGCTGTACTACGGCGTGCACGTGACCAACTGGCTGACCGTGCGCCCCAACCTTCAGTACATCCGTCACCCGGGCGGGGTGAGCGAGGTGGACAATGCGGTCGTCGCCGGGCTGAAGATTCAGTCGTCGTTCTGAGGGGATATGTTGTAAATTTACGCCAAATCGGCGTTTCGCCGGCAAGGTCGACTTCTTTAGGAGCTGGCGTTGCCGGCGAACAGGCCCCCCTAACAACAAGAGTCCCGAAACATGTCCGAGCACCCGCTTCAACGCTTCTTCACCTCGCAGCGGCCGCGACCGACCTTCGAGTGGGAGCGTTACCAGCAGCGCGACGTGCTGATCATCGATCACCCCCAGTGCCAGGCGGTGTTCAGTCGCCAGGGCGCGCAACTGCTGCACTTCCAGCCCCGTGGCGAACGCCCGTGGCTGTGGTGCGCGGCGCAGTGGCCGCAGGTCGGCGCCATTCGTGGCGGTGTGCCGGTGTGCTGGCCCTGGTACGGCCGTCACCCCAGTGAAGACATGTGGCCGGCCCACGGCTGGGCGCGCCTGCTCGACTGGAAACTGATCGACAGCAGCGAAAGCGACGAGGGTGTGACCCTCACGTGGCGCCTGCAACTGTGCGACTGGCAGGTCGACCTGGTGGCCAACCTGGGCCAGCGCATGCAGTTGCAACTGAGCACCGAGCACCAGGACAGCCTGCCGTGCCAGTTGAGTCATGCTCTGCTGGCCTACTGGCGTATTAGTGACGTTTCCGAGATAGCGCTATCTGGGCTCGAGAATGCGAGGGGTTATGATCATCTGAGGCGTCAGGCATGCCAGCAGAAGGGCGCCTTGAAAGTGCAGGGCGGCTGTCAGCGGGTGTTCCAGAATGCTGCGACCCTGCAGGTCAACGACCCGGCCTGGCAGCGTCAGCTGTGCATCGATACCGGCGACAGCGACGACACCGTGGTGTGGCATCCGGGCAGCCGGCCGCTGATGGGCGTGAGCGGCAGCGAGACCCAGGGCTTCATCTGCGTCGAGGCTGCCAGTGGCAGCAGCGACAGCCTCAGCCTGGCGCCGGGGGAGCGGGCGCACCTGCAGTTGCAGGCGCATTCGCTCAATTGAGTTCGTCGTCGATCGGGTAGCGGCTGGCGTTGAGGCTTTCCTTGATCTTGCGCAGGTGAGGCTGGAAGTCCACGCCACGGCGCAGGGTCATGCCGGTGGCCAGCACGTCGAGCACGGTCAGCTGGATGATGCGCGAGGTCATCGGCATGTAGATGTCGGTGTCTTCGGGCAGCGGGATATTCAGGCTCAGGCTGCTGGCCTTGGCCAGTGGCGAGTCGGCAGCGGTGAGGCCGAGCACCGAGGCGCCGTTTTCCCGCGCCAGGCGCGCCACTTCGACCAGTTCGCGGGTGCGCCCGGTGTAGGAGATGATCACGAACAGCTCGCCGGTATGGGCCACCGAGGCCAGCATGCGCTGCATCAGCACGTCGGCATGCGCCGACACGGCGAGGTTGAAGCGGAAGAACTTGTGCTGTGCGTCCAGTGCCACCGGGGCCGAGGCGCCCAGGCCGAAGAAGTGGATCTGGCGCGCCTGGATCAGCATGTCGACGGCGCGGCTGACCAGTTGCGGGTCGAGCTGCTGGCAGGCACTGTCGAGCGAGGCGATGGCGCTGCCGAAGATCTTCTGGGTATAGGATGCAGGGTCGTCGTCGGCTTCTACCGCACGGCTGACATAGGCGGCGCCGCTGGCCAGGCTCTGCGCCAGTTGCAGCTTGAGCTCGGGGTAGCCGCTGACGCCGAACGAACGGCAGAAGCGGTTGACGGTGGGTTCGCTGACCTTGGCTGCCTGGGCCAGCGCCGCGATGCTGAAGCGCGTGGCTTGCTGCGGGTTGGCCAGGATGACTTCGGCGACTTTGCGCTCAGCCTTGTTCAGCTCGTCGAGGCGGCCCTGGATCTGCTCCAGGAGGTTTCGCACGCGGTCCATGGGGGTATGTCCTTGGGTCGGGGAGGCCGCCGGCTGCCACGGGCAGACGGCTTTTTACGCGGTGGCCTATCGTACTGATGGCACGGTTGGCGCACCACTTGATTCTGTATACACGGCAATATGTTGTTAGTTTTACTACATTAGCCCTTGAAAACTGCGATTGAAACCGGTATTTCTACGTCAACTTGATAAAAGAACCAACATCATGGCTTCGATCACCGTTGAACCCTGCACCTTTGCCCTGTTCGGCGCCCTGGGCGACCTGGCGTTGCGCAAGCTGTTCCCGGCGCTGTACCAGCTCGATCGCGCGGGCCTGCTGAATGAGCAGACCCGCGTGCTGGCACTGGCCCGCGAAGCCGGCAGCCCGCAGGAGCACCTGGCGACGATCGAGGCGCACCTGCACAAGCACGTGGGCAGCGATATCGAAGCCCTGGCCCTGCAGCGCTTCATGGCGCGCCTGAGCTACCTGCATGTGGATTTTCTTCAGGCTCAGGACTACCCGGCGCTGCTCGAACAGGTACAACCCGACGCGCCACTGATCGCCTATTTCGCCACCGCCGCGGCGGTGTACGGCGGCATCTGCGAGAACCTCGACAAGGTCGGCCTGAGCGAGCGCACCCGCGTGGTGCTGGAAAAGCCCATCGGCCATGACCTGGAGTCGTCGCGCAGGGTCAATGACGCGGTGGCGCAGTACTTCCCCGAAAACCGCGTGTATCGCATCGACCATTACCTGGGCAAGGAGACGGTGCAGAACCTCATTGCCCTGCGCTTTGCCAACAGCCTGTTCGAAACCCAGTGGAACCAGAACTCCATCTCCCACGTGGAAATCACCGTGGCCGAGAAGGTCGGCATCGAGGGCCGCTGGGGCTACTTCGACAAGGCCGGGCAACTGCGCGACATGATCCAGAACCACCTGCTGCAGTTGCTGTGCCTGATCGCCATGGACCCGCCCAGCGACCTCTCGGCCGACAGCATTCGCGACGAGAAGGTCAAGGTGCTCAAGGCACTGGCACCGATCAGCGGCGAGGGCCTGAGCACCCAGGTGGTGCGTGGCCAGTACATAGCGGGCTACAGCGAGGGGCGGGCCGTGCCCGGCTACCTCGAGGAAGACAACTCCAATACCCAGAGCGACACCGAAACCTTCGTCGCGCTGCGGGCCGATATCCGCAACTGGCGCTGGGCCGGGGTGCCGTTCTACCTGCGCACCGGCAAGCGCATGCCGCAGAAACTGTCGCAGATCGTCATCCATTTCAAGGAGCCGCAGCACTACATCTTCGCGGCGGAACAACGTTTGCAGATCGGCAACAAGCTGATCATCCGCCTGCAGCCGGACGAAGGCATTTCGTTGCGGGTGATGACCAAGGAGCAGGGCCTGGACAAGGGCATGCAACTGCGCAGCGGCCCGTTGCAGCTGAATTTTTCCGATACCTGGCACAGCGCACGCATTCCGGATGCCTACGAGCGCCTGCTGCTGGAAGTGATGCGTGGCAACCAGAACCTGTTTGTACGCAAGGACGAAATCGAATATGCGTGGAAATGGTGCGACCAGTTGATCGCCGGCTGGAAACACGCCGGTGATGCGCCCAAGCCGTATGCGGCGGGCACCTGGGGGCCGATGAGCTCTATAGCACTGATTACCCGCGATGGGAGGGCATGGTATGGCGATATCTGAACTGCAACTGCCGGCGAGCGTGACGGCACATGAGTTTGCCGATGCGGCGCGCCTGGCCGAGGGCCTGGCTGTGGATGTGGCGCAGCGGTTGCGCACGGCGATGGACGAAAACGGCCAGGCCACCCTGGTGGTGTCGGGCGGGCGCAGCCCGGTGGCGTTCTTCCAGCGCCTGGCCAGGCAGCCGCTGGACTGGTCCAGGGTGGTGGTCAGCCTGGCGGACGAGCGCTGGGTGCCGGTGGAACATGCCGACAGCAATGCCGGCCTGGTGGCGCAGCACCTGTTGCAGGGCGAGGCGGCCAAGGCGCGGTTCGTCGGCCTGTACCGTCCCGCCGCGAGCCTCGAAGCCGCTGCCGAGCAGGCGGACCAGGCGCTTGCCCAGCTGCCGCCGATCGATGTGCTGGTGCTGGGCATGGGCGATGACGGTCACACCGCCTCGCTGTTTCCGGGCAGCCCCAACCTGGCCGAGGGCCTGCAGGCCCAGAGCCAGCGCCGGGTACTGCCGATGCTGGCGCCGAGCGTGCCGCATCAGCGCCTGACCCTGACCCGGCGTGTGCTGGCCGGTGCAGGTGCGACACTGTTGTCGGTGCAAGGGCCGGGCAAACTCGCTACCCTGCGCGCCGCGCTGGGCGGTGACGACCCGGCGCAGATGCCGATTCGCGCCTTTCTTCAAGACCCCCTGGAAATCTACTGGTGCCCATGAACCAAGGACACGCCGTTATGACAACCCTTGAACCTTCACAGCCGGGCATTTCCATGGCCGACAAGATTGCCCTGATCGACCGCATCTGCGGCCAGGCGCGCATTCTGCCGGTGATCACCATCGCCCGCGAGCAGGACATCCTGCCGCTGGCCGATGCGCTGGCGGCCGGGGGGCTGAAGACGCTCGAGGTGACGCTGCGTTCCGAACACGGCCTGACCGCCATCCGCCTGCTGCGCGAACAGCGCCCGGAGCTGTGCGTCGGTGCCGGTACGGTGCTCGACCGCAGCATGCTGGCGGCGGTGGAACAGGCCGGTGCGCAGTTCGTGGTCACGCCGGGGTGCACCCAGGACATCCTGGAGGCGGGGGTCGAGAGCCCGTTGCCACTGTTGCCGGGCATCAGCAGCGCCTCGGAGATCATGATGGGCTACGCGCTGGGCTATCGGCGCTTCAAGCTGTTCCCGGCCGAGATCAGCGGCGGGGCGGCGGCGATCAAGGCATTCGGCGGGCCGTTCGGCGAGGTGCGTTTCTGCCCCACCGGCGGGGTCAACCCGGGCAACGTCAAGCAGTACATGGCCCTGGCCAATGTGATGTGCGTGGGCGGAACCTGGATGCTCGACAGCAGCTGGATCAAGAACGGCGAGTGGGCACGCGTGCAGGCGTGCAGTGCCCAGGCGCTGGCGTTGCTGGACTAGAGAATTCGTTGTGTGCTGTACGGCTTTGAGGTGCGCTTGGTCGGCGCACCTTTTTTTTTGCCGGCGCCATTGACCGGCAAGGCCGCTGCCCATCCAGGAAGCACGTCCCGCTGCCGAGCCTGTCGCGGCCTCCCTAGTATCGAAAACTCATGGGTTTTCTGCAGGGAGTGCATACCTTGGACGACGAAATCGAACACGCTACAAATCCGCGACTCAGCGGCTACGCGGTCAAGACCGGGTCCTATTCGCTCGAGCGCCACCTGATCGGCGGCAAGCGCCTGGCACCCGGCTGCTGGGTCAACGGCAAGACCGTCTACGGCGATATCCGCATTGGCTCCAGTGCCTGGGCCACCTACACCCGACCGGTGTTCGCCTACCTGTCAGCGGTGGATACCCTGCGGCTCAACGGCCTGAGCAACCAGCGCCATGCCATCACCTTTGCCCAGGGCCACAGCAAGCAGTTCATCCGTGAAGTGGACGCGCCCTATTCGGTGTCGTCGGCCATCGAGCGGGTCAATATCCTCTCCAGCCTGCACACCGGCTTTGTCGACGACATCGCCTGGGGGGCGCCGAACGACAACCGCCTGACGCTGCTGCTGCCCGGCAGCGGAGTGTTCGCCATCTACCAGATGAACCTGGTGTATGCCCATTGCGCGACCTCGGCCGGACAGCTGAGCAAGGCGTTTCGCACCAGCAAGACGCTGGCCACGCAGGGGCGTACCGACCTGTACTTCCTGTCGGCCATCAGCACGGCCGTGTATGTGGCGGTGGCCGATGCCGCGGCCACCCCTCCGATTGCCTGGGATGCCCTGCAGCGCAAGGTGCTGACCGAAGGTTACGAGGTTGAATGCAATGCCGGCGCCTGGTCGTTCGATTTTTCCGCAAGCCAGAAGATTCACTACAAGTACTGAGGGAACCGTCATGAGTGAAGACAACGTGTTTGGCGCCGACTCCCCCGCACAGCGCGGGAGCTACCACATCGA
Organism: Pseudomonas sp. PS01300; assembly: GCF_029960155.1. Lineage (NCBI taxonomy): Bacteria > Pseudomonadati > Pseudomonadota > Gammaproteobacteria > Pseudomonadales > Pseudomonadaceae > Pseudomonas > Pseudomonas sp. PS01300. The sequence goes on from NZ_JASCPN010000030.1 coordinate 13,964, forward strand.
CAAGTACCTCTTTGGCGGTGACAAGGTACGCCAGGCCTGCTGGATAAAGGATGCCACCGAGTTCGGCCAGATGTTCGACGGCAAGCGGTGGTGGGACATGTATTCGGTGCCGGTCGCCGCTTACGTGGAGCATGTCGGCACCGTCCAGGTGCCGAGCAACGGCGAGGATGAACGCACCTTCGAGGTCACCCATGGCTTTACCCGAAGCTTCAGCCGTACCACCGAAGTGTCTGGTGGCGTGCAGCTGGAATTCAAGGGCGTGGGAGTGAGTTCAGAGGTCCGGGTATCGTTCCAGGCTGCGCAAAGCTGGAACGACTCCACCACCCAGAAGCACACCCGCAAGCTGGTCGGCCCCGGGGTGTTCTATGCCTATCAGGTGCACATCCTGTATGCGCACTGTGTGATGGGCGCGTCGGAGATCGATTACTACTTCGAGCACAACAAGGTGCTGCCGATTCTCGATGCCAACGCGCAGGTGATGCGCGAAGACCTGATCTACCTGTCGTCGGTTGCCACCGACACGCTGGTCACGGTGCTGGAGGAGGCCTCGGTGGACCCGCTCGGCTGGGACGAACTGCAGAAAAAGGTGTTGTTCGAGCACTACAGTTCCCGGAAAAACGCGGGCTGCTGGCGCTTCGATTTCAGCGTGAACGAGCGCTACCCGCGCGGGTGATGCGCCGCGCTGGCCTGCGTCGGCAGGCCAGCGGGCATGCCATCAGAAGCTGTCCGAGGTCCTGAAGCCGCCGCCCCCGCTGCTGTCGGAGCTGGAGAAGCCGCCACTGCTGCTGGAGCTGCTGCTCGAACTGCTGGAACTGGAGCTGCTCCAGCTCGACCCCGAGCTGCTACTGCTGTACGAGCTGCGCTCGACGGCGACGCGCGGCACCAGTTCGCGGTGTTCGCGGATGGTCCCGACCAGATAGCCCAGGGTGACATCGCGGGTCATGTAGTCCGACAGCAGACGTTCGATGCCCAGCGTTGCCTTGTACTGATAGCCGTCGTCACGGAAGAAGTCGGTGCGCAGCGCGCGCTCCAGCTCCTTGGCCCGGTCATAGGACTGCTGGGCCAGGCCATGGGTCTGGCGCGCCTCGGCCAGTGCCCGTTCCACGCCGTCGACCTGCGGGTACAGCCGCTGCAGCTGCAAGGCGATCTGGTCGTCTGCGGTATCGGGGGTCTTCTTCACCTGCTCGAGCAGTTGCTCGATGCTCTTGGCCTGCAACTGGTCGGTGAGCCACTGGCGGGCACGCAGGTAGTGCGGGTCCTGGTTGTGGGTGAATGCGGTCAGTTGCGCGTGAATGTCGTTGGCCTGCTGCTTGCTGGCCACGGTCTGCTTGTACAACGCCTTGTGCGCTTCGCGCAGCGGCTCCATGCCTGCCTGCTGCTGGGCGTCGGCCAGTTGCTGGCCGGTGCTTTGCTCCAGCGCGGCAATGTGCGCGTCGCGTTCGAGCTGCAGTGCCTCGTTGCGCTGCTGCATGTTGAGCAGGTTCAGCTCGTTGCTGCGGTTGCCGCTGTAGTCGACCTGCCTGGCCAGCCAGCCATCGAGCCAGCGGCTGATGCGGCCCAACCGATACTGTTCGGTGCCGAAATCGCGATCACGCAGGAAGTGGTAGATCGGGTTGCGGCCGAACATCGGCAGCTTGTCGGCACACTCCTGGCGAATGTCGGCATACCCGGTGACGGTTTCGAGGTTGGCGGCGATGGCCTGTTCCAGCTGGTGCATCTGCGCCGTGTAGGTCGGGTCCTGGGCCAGTTGGTCGCGGGCCTGGCGGTCGAGGTCGTCGAGGCGCTCCTGTACCTGCGCGGTCTCCTCCAGCGACTGGGCGATCTGCTGCTCGACCTCCAGCAGTTGCTGGCGCAACTGCCCCTGGGCCAGCTGGCGTTCGTGCAGGGCCTGAACCACCTCGTCCTGCAGCGACGGGGCGTGCTCCAGCTGCAGGGTCGCGATGCTGCGCAGGCGGGTCAGGATGTCCTGTTCGAGCGCCATCTGGCGCTCGGTGGCACTGGCCAGTTGTTGTTCTGCGTCGCGCAGCACGTGCTCGAAACTGCGTGCATTGTCGGCGACGATACCGATGAGCTTGCTGGGTCTCATGTCATCACCAGTCCAGGATCATGTCGGGTTTGGCGACACGTTGGTTGAATTTCAGGCTCAGCATGTTGGCAGGCTTGCTGCCCATGGCGAGGTCGTCGATGTGGCCGTCGCTGAGTTTGTCTTCCTTGACCTTGAGGTACTCGGCCTGGCTGACCCGCACACCAAAGTAGGACGCCCAGCGCGATTCGCCGGTTTCCGAACTGGTGACCGGCACGCTGATCGGGTTGCCGGCGGCGTCCACGGCCTCGACCACCAGGTACCAGCTCTTGCCCTGCAGGGAGTCACCGCCCTGGTTGCACAGCGCCTGGTCATAGCAGCGCTCGACCCCCGACTTGACGCCGTAGCGGTCCACCACCCGCAGCTCCAGTGCCTGACGGGCGAACACCAGCAGGCTGTCAAGCGTCGACAGGTGGTCGCTGGCCTGGCGTGCCTGCAGGGCGTCGATGGCCTTGTCGACCTGGGCGGCCTGGGCACGCACCACCCGCAGGTCGTTCGGCGGCAGGCGCAGGGCGGGCAACTGCTGCTCGATTTCGTCCAGGCGCCGGATCAGCGGCTGGACTTGTTGAATGCGATCGAGCTGGCTTTCGAGCTCACCGACTTCACGGTCGACCACCTCGATGCCCTGGGTGTCGGCGTTGCCGATGGCCTGGTCGGCCACCCGGGCCTGCTGCGCCATCACCCCGAAACGCTTGGCGCCTGCGGTGAACGCCGGGTTGTGCAGTACGGCCTGCAGGCGGCTGCGGGCATCGATAATGGCCTGGACGTCGTTCAGGCCCTTGTCGGCCTGCCTCAGTTGCGCGCGCGCCGACTGGGTGTTGCGTTCGTAGGTATCGAGGTCCTGCTGCACGCTGTCGCGGTTGTCGCTGTCGATCAGTTGCGGCCACGGTCGGTGCGTCAGCAGTGTCTGAACCTGCGTCAGCCGCTCGGCAAGCGGCCCCAGCAGGCGCGTGGCCGCGGGCTCGGGCTGTTGCGCGACGGCTTGCTGCAACGCATCGAGGCGCGACTGGTGCTGCGCAAGGTCGGCGCTCAGATCGCTGCTGCGATACTCGGCCGTACGGACGTTGTCCTGCACCTTGGAGGTCTTGGCGGTGTCGTTCACCACCCGGGTGCACTGTACGGCCAGCAGCGCGACGACGATCAGTTGCAGGATGCGCATGAGCTTCCTGCGGTTGAGCAGCAGGCGCGTGGTCAGGCGCTGCAGTGCGGTCTGTTCGGGCGCCTCGAAGGCCAGGCGCCGGGCGAAGAACGCCCGCACACCCTGTTCGATCAGCGCATCGTCATAGGCGATGCCCTGGGCCTGGTAGTAGGTGCGGATACGCTCGGCGACTTCAGCGCGGCGCTGCGGCAGGTTCAGGTGCTCCTGCACCTGCATCTGCTGATGACGCAGCTGGTCGACCACCGCCATCGCGCCCAGCTGTTCGGACAGAGGAACACTGCTCATCAGGCGGCCTTGGTCAGCAGGGCGGCGAACTTGCGCTTGGCCTCTTCGACGGCTTCGGCGATATCCCGGGCGGCGTTGCTCGACTCTGCGCGGTAGGTGTCGGCCATCTGCTTCATGTCGGTCTGGAACGACAGCGTGGCGTCAGCCAGGGCGCGCACCGAGTCGACCTTGATGGTCGAGCCATAGCTGGCCTTGAGCGCGGCTTCGAGCTGCTGGTTGCCGGTGCTGCCCAGCGACTCCAGGCCCTGGCTGATGCCGTCGGTGGTGGCATTGAGGGTGTGGGTGGCTTCGGCCAGGCCGCTGTTGGCGGTGAACGACACGGCAAGCCCGGTGAGTACCACTTCGTTGGTGGAAAAGAACGACACCATGCGCTGGTATTGACGCTCCTTGATCACGTGCACCTGATTGATGCGTGCAAAGACCATTTCGGCGGTGTTGTAGCCGACCTTCAGGTCATCGGCGATGTCCTTGATGATCTGGTAGCGCTTGTCTTCGTCCTGCAGGGCGCGCACGGCTTCATCGCGGCCCAGTTCCAGCGCGGCGCGTGCGGCGGGCTCGGCGCTTTCGGCGTCGGCGACCCGGGCGTTGGCCTCGTTCAGGGCCAGGGTGCGCTGCTGCAGGGCCTCGCCAGCGATGGCCAGCACCTGCTGGGCTTCCACCTCGGCGGCTTTCATGGCCATGCGAAAGTCCATGTACGACTCCAGGATCACGCTCTCGCGGGCGATCTGGTCGTTGGCCGACTTGCACACCTTCAGGTAGTTTTCGCGGATATCGGCAAAGCGGCTGGGGATGGAGCCGCGACGCACGTTCATCCAGGTCAGCTTGATCTTTTCCATCGCGTCCAGGCGCCCGTCATCCATCCAGCCGGCCATGGCGGCGGCGTCCTCGCGGATGGAGGTGAAGCTCTGCGTGATGTCCATGAAGCGCGTGGAGATGTCCATGCCTTCGATCTGCTCGCGCACCATGCTGTTGAAGCTGGTGGCCTGCTGCAGCACGGTAGCGATGGAGGTGACCTTGGTGGTGTCGTAGTGGGCCACGCGGTCCAGCAGTACCAGAACCGGGGCATCCTGAACGGGCTGGATGAAGTTGATGCCGATGGTGCGCAGGCTGGTGAGTGCCCGTTCCAGGTAGTGGCTCATTGAGTGTCCTTACAGGTGTGGCAAAAATAATGAGGCCGGCAGTATACCGAGCACGCCAGCGCCCCGCAGGCTTTCGCACAACCAAAAAAAATGCCCGCCTCCGTATCAGAGGCGGGCATTGCATGCAGCAGCGGGTCAGTTGGCGTTTACGCCGCCTTAGCAGCCTGCTGGCTCAGCGAGCGGTTCAGTGCGCTGAACAGCGCCTTGAAGCTGGCGGTGGTGATGTTTTCATCGATACCCACACCGTGCACCGGACGACCGCCAGCCACGCGCAGTTCGATGTAGGCCGCCGCCTTGGCGTGGGTGCCGGCACCGATGGCGTGCTCGTTGTAGTCCATGATTTCCACGGCTACCGGCAGGCCGGCCACCAGGGCCTCGAGGGCGCCGTTGCCCTTGCCGCGCCAGTGCAGGGTGGTTTCGCCTTCACCGGCCACTTCCACTTCCACGGCGCTGTGGCCGTTCTCTTCCTGCAGGCGATGGCTGACCAGCGCATACGGGGCGTTGGCTTGCAGGTACTCGCTCTGCAACAGCTTGTAGATCTGCTGGGCGGTCATTTCCAGGCCCAGGCGGTCGGTCTCGCCCTGTACCACCTGGCTGAACTCGATCTGCATGCGGCGTGGCAGGCTGATGCCGTATTCCTGTTCGAGCAGGTAGGTGATGCCACCCTTGCCCGACTGGCTGTTGACGCGGATCACCGCCTCGTAGCTGCGGCCGATGTCGGCCGGGTCGATCGGCAGGTACGGTACTTCCCACAGGGTGTCTTCTTTCTGCTGGGTGAAGCCCTTGCGGATCGCATCTTGGTGCGAGCCGGAGAACGCGGTGTGCACCAGGTCGCCCACATACGGATGACGCGGGTGCACCGGGATCTGGTTGCACTCTTCGACCACCTTGCGCACGCCGTCGATGTCGGAAAAGTCCAGCTCAGGGTCCACGCCCTGGGTGTAGAGGTTCAGGGCCAGAGTCACCAGGTCGACGTTGCCGGTACGCTCGCCGTTGCCGAACAGGCAGCCTTCGACACGGTCGGCGCCGGCCATCAGGCCCAGCTCGGTGGCAGCCACGCCGGTGCCACGGTCGTTGTGGGTGTGCAGGCTGATGATCACGCTGTCACGGCGCGACACGTTGCGCCCGAACCACTCGATCTGGTCGGCATAGATGTTCGGGGTGGAAACTTCCACGGTGGCTGGCAGGTTGAGGATCACCTTGTGTTCGGGGGTCGGGTTCCACACCTCGATCACCGCGTCGCAGACTTCCTTGGCGAACTCCAGTTCGGTAGCGCTGAAGGTCTCTGGCGAGTACTGGAACGTCCAGTGGGTTTCCGGCTGCTGGGCGGCGTACTTGACGAACAGCTTGGCCGCGTTCACCGCGATGTCCTTGACGCCCTGCTTGTCCTGGTTGAAGACAATGCGGCGGAATGCCGGGCAGGTGGCGTTGTACAGGTGCACGATGGCCTTCTTGGCCCCGCGCAGCGATTCGAAGGTACGTGCGATCAGGTCTTCACGGGCCTGGGTCAGCACCTGGATGGTGGTGTCGTCCGGGATGTGGCCGTCTTCGATCAGGGTGCGCACGAAGTCGAAGTCGGTTTGCGAGGCCGATGGGAAGGAGGCCTCGATTTCTTTCACGCCCACGCTGACCAGGGTCTTCCAGAAGCGCAGCTTCTTGACCGCATCCATCGGCTCGATCAGCGACTGGTTGCCGTCGCGAAGGTCCGAGCTGCACCAGATCGGCGCGGCCGTGATGGTCTTCGAGGGCCAGGTGCGGTCAGGCAGGTTTACCTGAGCGAAGGCACGGTATTTTTTCGAAGGGTCTTTGAGCATGGTCATGAAAGCAATCCTTATTGTGCGGCCTTGAAAGGGGCCCGCCGAACGTACAAGTGATGAATGGGCGAGGCGACGCGATTCAGCTTGGTAGTCGGGCACTGACCAGGCAAAGGCTGCGATGTTGGCGAAGCAGGATGAGGGTGTGCGTGGTTTTCATGGGTTCAACCCTAACCAGTGGGGTGAACGATGGCAAGCACTGCAAAAAAATTGAGAGGAATGCTTAAAAACTGAAGAATGTCGTGATTTTATAGCGCCGACCAATCAAAAAGACCGCGCCAGTTGCGCGGTCTTTTTGATTGGCGCAAGACGCTGATCAGGGCTGGAAGGCCCCGATGAAGATCGCCGGATCGACCCGTGCGTCGTTCAGGCTGACGTTCCAGTGCATGTGTGGCCCGGTGGCGCGGCCGGTGGAGCCCACCCGTCCGACGATGGCGCCACGGCTCAGTTGCTGGCCGGGTTTCACGTCGATCTTCGACATATGGCAGAACATGCTGATGAAGCCCTGGCCGTGGTCGACGAACACGGTGTTGCCGTTGAAGAAGTAGTTGCCGATCAGGATCACCTTGCCGTTGGCCGGGGTCTTGATCGGGGTACCGGCGGGCACGGCGAAGTCCAGGCCGGCATGCGGGTTGCGTTCCTCGCCGTTGAAGAAGCGGCGCACGCCGAACTTGCTCGACAGCGGGCCGTTGACCGGCTTGTCGAGAAGCAGGTTGCTCGGCAGGTTGGGGCTGAAGCTGCGGTAGGCCTTGATCTGCTCGGCCAGCTCGGCGTCGATGCGCTTGAGGTCGGCCGGGTTGGGGTTGACCTGGCGCTGGTTCTTCAGGGTGATGCGCTGCTCGGGGTACTTCTTGCTGGCGACCGTGAAGCTCAGGGTGCGCTCGCCCTGGGTCAGGCTGGCGGTGCCGGGCTTCTGGGTCAGCGGCAGGCCGACAATGGCCAGCCAGGTGTCCTGCTCGCGTACCACCAGCACCGGCTTGCCGTCGAAGCGTGCCTGAGGGGCCTGGGCGGCGGGGCCGAGGTCGACCACCGCGACGCCGCCGGGCACCGGCTTGTTCAACTGGCGGGTGATGTAGCTGGCCTGGGCGGTGCCGGCGAAGGCCAGGCAGAGGACGAGCAGCGGGGCAAACAGTCGGGGCATGAGTCAGTCCAGTAGAGAGAGCGTGACCGGGGTCAGGTGGTTGTCTTCGACCCGCACCTGCAGCTCGCCTTCGCCCAGGCGGGCGGTCAGGCGCTGGCCGTTGCGGGTCTGCGCGGCGCTGCGGATGGCCTGGCCGCGCTCGTCGAGCAGAATGCTGTAGCCACGGCTGAGGGTGGCCAGCGGGCTGACCACCTGCAGTGTCTGCACCTGCACCTGCAGGTGCTGGCGGCGGGTGGCGAGGGTCTGGCGCATGGCTCGCGGCAGGCGCTCGGCGAGGTTGTCCAGGCGTTGCTTGAGCAGCGCCAGGGCACGCCCGGGGTGCTGCGCGGCCAAGCGGGTATCCAGGCGTGCCAGGCGTTCGCGGCGCTGGTTCAGGCGCTGCTCGAAGGCGCGGCGCAGGCGCATGTCCAGGTCGTCGAGGCGCTGGGCCTGCTGGCGCAGGCGTTCGCCGGGGTGGCGCAGACGCCGCGCCAGGCTGTCCAGGCGCAGCCGGTCATGGGCCAGGCGGTTCTGGATGCGCAGCAGCAGGCGGCGTTGCAGGCTTTCCAGGCGTCGGCCCAGGTCGCTGCTGTCGGGGGCCAGCAGTTCGGCGGCGGCCGAAGGGGTGGGGGCGCGCACGTCGGCGACGAAGTCGCTGATCGACACGTCGGTTTCATGCCCCACGGCGCTGACGATGGGCGTGACGCAGGCAGCGATGGCACGGGCCACGGCTTCTTCGTTGAAGCACCAGAGGTCTTCCAGCGAGCCGCCGCCACGGGCCAGGATCAGCGCGTCGAAGCCTTGCGCATCGGCGCGTTGCAGGGCCCGCACGATCTGGTTGATGGCTTCGCGGCCCTGCACGGCGGTGGGTATCAGGGTCAGCTCCACCTGCGGGGCGCGGCGGCGGAACACGCTGATGATGTCGCGGATCACCGCGCCGGTGGGCGAGCTGACGATGCCGATACGCTGCGGGTGGGCGGGCAGGGCGCGCTTGCGTTCACTGCTGAACAGGCCCTCGTTGCCGAGCTTTTCCTTGAGCGCGTCGAAGGCCAGGCGCAGGGCGCCGTCACCGGCCGGTTCGACGGTGTCGAGGATCAGCTGATAGTCGCCGCGCCCCTCGAACAGCGAGACCTTGCCACGCACCTTGACCGCCAGGCCGTCGCGCAATGCCTGGCGCACGCGGGCGGCGTTGTTGCGAAACAGTGCACAGCGTACCTGGGCGCCGCTGTCCTTGAGGGTGAAGTAGACGTGGCCGGAGGCAGGCCGGGCGAGGTTGGAGATTTCGCCCTCGACCCAGATGTTGCTGAACACGTCCTCGAGCAGCACGCGGGCGCGGCCGTTGAGCTGGCTGACGGTAAGGACCTCGCGGTCCAGGCCGAGTCTTTCGAAAGGGTCTTTGATCATGCGGGGCATCATAAAGGGAATCGTGCGGTCTTTGCAGTCCCGGCAGGTGGCGGCGCTGCTTGTCGGCTCCTACAGGTCATGCGCGGTCTCTTGCAGGAGCCGGCGTTGCCGGTTCAGCCCTGCATGTGCTCCACAAACTGATGCACCAACGGCCCGGCATCGCGTCGATAGGCCAGCGCCACCGTACTCACGCACCCCGCGTCGGCCAGTGGCACGAAGCGCAGCGACGCCGGCGCGATGTCGCGCATGCACCGTGGCAGCAAGGCCACCCCGAATCCGGCCTGGATCAACTGCAACTGCGTGGTCTTGCGCGACACCACCCGCGCAGCCCGAGGGAAGAACCCTTCACGCATGCACAGCTCGGCCGACAGGTAGCTCAAGCCACCGCGCTGGCGGTGCGGGATGGAAATGAACGCCTCGTCGCGTAACTGCGCCAGGTACACGCTGGGCTCATCGGCCAGCGGGTGATCTGCGGCCACCGCCAGCAGCAGCGGTTCGTCGAACAGCGGCTGCACGCACAGCCCTTCGTGCTGGCGCAACACCGGCAGGCGCAGCAGGCCGAACTCCAGGCGACCTTCGGCCAGTTCCTCCAGTTGCGCCTCGGAAGATAGCTGCGCGATGTCCATCGACACGCCGGGGTTGTGCTGCAGGTAGCCCGTGAGCCGATCCAGCAGCGCGCCGGTCAGCGGCACCGTGCTCGAATGGCTCAGGCGCAGGCTGCCGCGCAGGCCCTGACCGATTTCGGTGGCCAGGCGGCAGGCCTTCTCCAGCTCGCCCAGCAGGTTGCGGGCCCGCGGCAGAAACGCCAGGCCCGCTGCGGTCAGGCGCGGCTGGCGGGCGGTGCGTTCGAACAGCGGGGTGGCCAGCTGACTCTCCAGCTCCTTTATCTGCCGGCTCAGCGCCGACTGCGCGACGAACAGGCGCTCGGCGGCAGCACTGAAACTGCCGGACTCGGCAATCTCGACGAAGTAGCGTAATTGTCGGGTGGAGATCATGAGGGATGCCTTTTCGAGATGGCTGATGGCGCAATTGCATATTAGTCGGCATGGCTGGCCAATGGCTAAAGTTCGTCTGAACGCTGCCTCACTCACGACTCAGGCATACACCATGCTCTCCACACTGCTCGACTCGCTCCCTTTCACTGCGCTCCAATGGCTGCCGATACTGCTTGGCATCGGCGTCGCCTACATCGTGTTCGGCATCGCCGGCTTCGGCACCGCGCTGGTCGCCGGGCCGGTCCTGATCAACTTCATGCCGCTGTCGCGCATCATCCCGTTGCTGGTGCTGCTGGACTTCGTCGCTGCCTTCGGCAACTGGCTGCCGGCGCGCAAGGCCGTGGTGCGCGGCGAACTGCTGCGCCTGCTGCCGTGCATGGCCATCGGCTGCACCCTGGGCGTGGTGTTCCTGCTCAACCTCAAGTCCGACCTGCTGCTGTTGCTGATGGGCCTGTTCATCAGCGCCTATGCGCTCTACAGCCTGGCGGTGAAGGTCAAGCCGGCGCGCCTGAATGCCGGCTGGTCGGTGCCGATGGGCATCACCGGCGGCCTGTTCGGTGCGCTGTTCGGCAGCGGCGGCTTCCTTTATGCCATCTACCTCAATGCCCGGCTCGACGCCAAGGAGCAGGTGCGCGCGACCCAGAGCGCGCTGATCAGTTGCAGCACCGTGGTGCGCCTGAGCCTGTTCCTGATTGCCGGGGTGTACGCCGACCTGCCGTTGCTGCTGCTTGCCCTGTGCCTGCTGCCGATGATGTTCGCCGGCCTGTGGGTGGGGCGCCGGCTGACCCTGAAGATGTCCCGAGAAACCTTCGTGCGGCTGGTCACCTGGCTGGTGCTGGCCAGCGGCATCGCGCTGATCGCGCGCTACCTGAGTGAGGTAAACTGGCACCTTTAACCTGTTCGGCCGCCTTCATGACATTCCAGAGCATCATCGTCCCCAAGATCTCCACCGTGCCGGTGCACGAGCCGCGCGCCCGCGCGATCCTGCGCTGGCTGGTACGCGAAAAGGTGATCGAGGAACAGCTCAGCACCTGCGGGCGCACCGGCAACCGCATGGGCTATGCCATCGCCGAGGGTGCGCGCAAGGTGGTCGAGCGGCCGCAGCTGCTGCCGTACGGCCAGCCCGTCAATGGCCTGGAAGTCATCTACAAGCGCTGCATCTATACGCCCACCGAAGGCTTTCTCGAAGAAGCCGGCTGCGCCGAGTGCCGCCGGGAGGTGGGGGTGGAGCTGTTCGCCAGCCTGGAAGAGTGGATGCCCGGCATCAGCGACAACTTCACCTGCCCGCGCTGCGGCCATGAAGACGACATCAACGGCTTCCTTTACCTGCAGCCCTGTGCCTTTTCCAACCTGGGGTTCATCTTCAACAACTGGGGCGAGGCCGGTTTCAAGCCGTCTTTCATCGATGCCTTTGCCGACTGGCTCGACCAGCCGGTGGCAGTGGTGCAGGTAAAGCTGCAAGACAACTGACCGAAGGCCCATCTTTACATTGAGTCACACGGCGCGCATGAGTATAATGGCGCGCTTCCATTTTCCCGCCCGGGAGCCCCCGCGATGCTGCGTATCAGCCAAGAAGCCCTGACCTTCGACGACATTCTCCTAGTACCCGGTTACTCCGAGGTGCTACCTAACGAAGTCAGTCTCAAGACCCGTTTGACCCGTGGCATCGAGCTGAACATTCCACTGGTTTCCGCCGCCATGGATACCGTGACCGAAGCCCGTCTGGCCATTGCCATGGCCCAGGAAGGCGGCATCGGCATCATCCACAAGAACATGACCATCGAGCAGCAGGCTGCCGAAGTGCGCAAGGTCAAGAAGTTCGAGGCCGGCGTGGTCAAGGACCCGATCACCATCGAGGCCGACGCCACCGTACGCGACCTGTTCGAACTGACCCGCCTGCACAACATATCCGGCGTGCCGGTGCTGCACAATGGCGACCTGGTCGGCATCGTCACCTCCCGTGACGTGCGCTTCGAAAACCGCCTCGACGCCACCGTGCGTGAAGTGATGACGCCCAAAGAGCGTCTGGTCACGGTCAGCGAAGGCGCCGACAAGAACGAGGCCCGCGAGCTGCTGCACAAGCACCGCATCGAGCGCGTACTGATCGTCGACGACAAGTTCGCCCTCAAGGGCATGATGACCGTTAACGACATCGAGAAAGCCAAGGCCTACCCGCTGGCCAGCAAGGACGACCAGGGTCGCCTGCGCGTCGGTGCTGCAGTGGGTACCGGCAAGGACACCGGCGACCGCGTGACCGCACTGGTTGCTGCCGGCGTCGACGTGGTGGTGGTCGACACCGCCCACGGCCACTCCAAGGGCGTTATCGACCGCGTGCGCTGGGTCAAGCAGAACTTCCCCGACGTGCAGGTGATCGGCGGCAACATCGCCACCGGCGCAGCCGCCAAGGCCCTGGCCGAAGCCGGCGCCGACGCGGTCAAGGTCGGTATCGGCCCTGGCTCGATCTGCACCACCCGTATCGTCGCCGGCGTCGGCGTGCCGCAGATCAGCGCCATCGCCAATGTGGCTGCCGCGCTGGAAGGCACCGGCGTACCGCTGATCGCCGACGGTGGCATCCGCTTCTCCGGTGACCTGTCCAAGGCCATCGTCGCCGGCGCCAGCGCCGTGATGATGGGTTCGATGTTCGCCGGTACCGAAGAGGCCCCGGGCGAGATCGAGCTGTTCCAGGGTCGTTCCTACAAGGCCTACCGCGGCATGGGTTCGCTGGGTGCGATGTCCCAGGCCCAGGGTTCCTCGGACCGCTACTTCCAGGACTCCTCGGCCGGTGCCGAGAAGCTGGTACCGGAAGGTATCGAAGGTCGCGTGCCATACAAGGGCACCCTGACCGCGATCATCCACCAGCTGATGGGCGGCCTGCGTTCCTCGATGGGTTACACCGGCAGCGCCAACATCGAAGAAATGCGTACCAAGCCCGAGTTCGTGCGCATCACCGGTGCCGGCATGGCCGAATCCCACGTGCATGACGTGCAGATCACCAAGGAAGCGCCAAACTACCGCGTAGGTTGATGCTCCTGGCAATACCTGTAAGCGGGGCTGTTCACGACAGCCCCGCGTCGTTTCCGATTACCACTGACGAGATTGAGTCATGGCCCTCGACATTCACGCTCACCGTATCCTGATCCTCGACTTCGGTTCCCAGTACACCCAGCTGATCGCCCGCCGCGTGCGCGAAATCGGCGTGTACTGCGAACTGCACCCGTTCGACATGGACGACGAGGCGATTCGCGAATTCGCCCCCCGCGGGATCATTCTCGCCGGCGGCCCCGAGTCGGTGCACGAAGCCGACAGCCCGCGCGCGCCACAGGCCGTATGGGACCTGGGCGTACCGGTATTCGGTATCTGCTACGGCATGCAGACCATGGCCGAGCAACTGGGCGGCAAGGTTGAAGGTTCCGAGCTGCGCGAGTTCGGCTACGCCCGTGTCGATGTGGTCGGCAAGAGCCGCCTGCTCGACGGCATCGAAGACCACGTCGACGCTGACGGCGTATTCGGCCTGGACGTGTGGATGAGCCACGGTGACAAGGTCACCCGCATCCCGGAAGACTTCCACATCCTGGCCAGCACCCCAAGCTGCCCGATCGCCGGCATGTTCAACGATGATCGCGGCTACTACGGCGTGCAGTTCCACCCGGAAGTGACCCACACCAAGCAGGGCGGTCGCATCCTGTCGCGCTTCATCCTCGATATCTGCGGCTGCGAAGCACTGTGGACCCCGTCGAAGATCGCCGAAGACGCAATTGCCCAGGTGCGCGCCCAGGTCGGCACCGACAACGTGCTGCTGGGCCTGTCCGGCGGCGTGGACTCCTCTGTGGTTGCGGCGCTGCTGCACAAGGCCATCGGTGACCAGCTGACCTGCGTGTTCGTCGACAACGGTCTGCTGCGCCTGCACGAAGGCGAGCAGGTGATGGCCATGTTCGCCGAGAACATGGGCGTCAAGGTGATCCGTGCCAACGCCGAGGACCAGTTCCTGAACAACCTGGCCGGCGAAGCGGACCCCGAGAAGAAGCGCAAGATCATTGGTCGTACCTTCATCGACGTGTTCGATGCCGAGTCGAACAAGCTGCACAACATCAAGTACCTGGCCCAGGGCACCATCTACCCCGACGTGATCGAGTCGGCCGGTGCCAAGAGCGGCAAGGCCCACGTGATCAAGTCGCACCACAACGTCGGTGGCCTGCCGGAGGAAATGAACCTCAAGCTGGTCGAGCCGCTGCGCGAACTGTTCAAGGACGAAGTCCGTCGTCTGGGCCTGGAGCTGGGCCTGCCGTACGACATGGTCTACCGTCACCCGTTCCCGGGTCCGGGCCTGGGTGTGCGCATCCTGGGTGAAGTGAAGAAGGAATACGCCGACCTGCTGCGTCGTGCCGACCACATCTTCATCGAAGAGCTGCGCAAGGCCGACTGGTACCACAAGGTCAGCCAGGCCTTCGTGGTATTCCAGCCGGTGAAATCGGTGGGCGTGGTCGGTGACGGCCGTCGTTACGCCTGGGTGGTGGCGCTGCGTGCGGTCGAGACCATCGACTTCATGACCGCGCGTTGGGCGCACCTGCCATACGAACTGCTGGAAACCGTTAGCGGCCGCATCATCAACGAGATCGAAGGCATCTCGCGCGTCACCTACGACGTATCGAGCAAGCCGCCTGCGACGATCGAGTGGGAATGATGCACGCCCTGAACTGACCGGCACCCGCCAGCCAGAAAGCCAAAAGCCCGCCTAATAGCGGGCTTTTGGCTTTCTGGCTGGCGGCATCTGCACCATGCGCTTCATTCACGGCTTGGCATAAGGAACATCCCGCACCTTGCCATAGCCGATCTGGAACGGCTCCATCGCACGGAAGGTAGGCGGCGTCGTGGAGATCATCCTGGCGGTGTGGATCAGCTTCGGCACAAGCTCCGCAACCGCTCGCTCGAAGCTCCAGTAGGCCGTCGACACCGACAGGTTCACCGCCGCCACCGCCTCGCCACGAATGTTGTACACCGGCACGGCAAAGGCCAGGTCGCTGAGGTAGAACTCCTCGATGCTGTAGGCGAAGCCAGTCTCCCGAACCTTGGCGATGATGCTCGTTAGCGTTTCGACGTCGGTAATCGTGTGCGGTGTGAATCTGGGCCGATCCACACCGGTGAGAATGTGCCTGATCTGCTCATCGGGCAGCGCCGAGAGAAAGGCGCGGCCTGCCGACGAGCAGAAGATCGGCAGTCGCCTACCGACGGGCATGTGCACAACGGCGCGATGCGGGCTGGGGAATCGCCCGATGTACACCATCTCGTGCCCATCGCGTTCGGCCAGGTTGACCGTCTCGCCGGTCTGGCGGTTCAGGTCCAGCAGGTAAGGGTTGGCTCGCTCCAGCAGCACGTGCGCCTGTAGGTAGCGGTAGCCGGTATCCAGGGTGCGAGGCGACAGCGAGTAGCGCTTGGACGCTGCGTCCTTTCGTAACAGGCCCAATGTGACCAGGGTATGAGTGAAGCGCTGAGCCGCACTTTTGGTAACACCCGCAGCTTCTGAAATTTCTTTCAGGTTCATCGTCGGCCGTTCGGCCGTGAATGCATCGAGGACGCCGAGGCCGGTGGCCAGGGCCTGGACAAACAGGGGGGACTCGTTTGGCTCCATGAAACTCTCCAGACCAACGTGGTGCAGCAGTGGCGTGCCGAGCACTGAATTGGGGCGTAACGGTGAAAAATGGCCCGCCGAGGGGGCTGCCTGACGAAGCAAGTCTAACCGCTCATACCGTTGTGAAATATCACACTCGAGTTTGCTCGTATTGCTGTGCGATACATTGATATCAGATTCGGTACAGGCTCTGCATCCTCTCGGGGACTCATCCATCAAGAGCCCTGTACAAGATGCCCACTACTCAAGCTCGCAAACCCGAAGCGATCGTCATCGGCGCCGGAATAGTCGGCCTGTGTACCGCCTACCATCTGCTTGCGACGGGCGTTTCGGTAACCGTCATCGATCCCGGTGCTCCGGGGGCGGAGTGCTCGTCCGGCAACGCCGGCTCGATTGCCTCCGGTGCCGTGGCCCCCCTGGCCATGCCCGGCGTGTTGAAGCAGGCGCCGCGCATGCTGCTCGACCCCACGGGGCCGTTGTACCTTCCCGCCAGTTACCTGCTCACGGTGGCGCCGTGGATGGTGCGCTTTGTTGCCGCCTCGCGACCGGCCAGGGTTGCGCAGATTGCCCAGGCCCTGCATGCATTGCTGGGGGATGCGACAACCCAGCACAAGGCCATCGCCGCCAAGACTGGCTGCCGTGAACTGATCGCGGAAACGGGTCAACTGCACCTTTACCCCGATCAGGCCAGCCTGGAGAAAGACAACGCCGGCTGGGCCCTGAAAAAACAGCATGGGCTCGACGCCCGGCATGTCACGGGCGAAGAGATCCGAGCGCTGGAGCCTGCGCTCGGGCCGATCTATCAAACCGGCTACTACCTGCCCGATCAGCTGTGGGTCCGAGAGCCGCAGCGCTACGCCACAGTCATTGCAGAGCATCTGAAGACGCGCGGCGTGAGGTTCATCCGCGATCGAGTGCAACGCCTGGCACGGGATACCAGCGGCTGGCGCGTTGGCGCCCAGTCCGGGGACTACTGTGCGGTGCAGGTGGTTGTCGCTGCAGGCGCCTGGTCTGCTCAACTGCTGCGCCCGCTGGGGGTGAAGGTTCCGCTGGAAACACAACGCGGCTACCACCTGCGTTTTCCCCACGGCGGCGTGGAGCTTCAGCGCATCGTGGTTCTCGCAGACCGCAAGGTGTTCATGACGCCCATGCAGCAAGGGCTGCGGGTTGCCGGCACCGTCGAGTTCGGCGGCCTGCAGCGAGCGCCAAGCAGCCCTCGCGCGCAGTTGCTCGCCGCTCACGCCAAGGCAGGGCTTCCAGGCCTGGACATTCGTGCTGCCACCGAGTGGATGGGCCACCGTCCGTGTCTCCCCGATTCGCTTCCGGTGATTGGCGCACTTCCCGGGCACACGGGCCTGTGGTGCGCGTTCGGCCACGGCCACCTCGGGTTGACCGGATCGGCGGGCACGGGACGCTTGCTGGCTCTGGCCATGTCAGGGTCTGTCGATGCCCAACGCGACTTGTTGCCCTTTTCGATCAGCCGTTTCTGACCTACTCACACCCCAGGAGATGACCATGAACAACGCCATCACGCGCCACCAGACCAACGCCCGCATGAGCCGCATTGTCGTGCATGCGGGCACCGCCTACTTTGCCGGGGTTGTCGCCGCCGAGCGAAGTGGCGATATCAAGGCCCAGACGACCGAGATTCTCAAGCGCATCGACGCGTTGCTCGCTTCTGTCGGCAGTGACAGCACCCGACTGCTCACTGCGCAGATCTGGCTCAAGGACATCGCCACCGACTTCCAGGGCATGAACGAGGCCTGGGATGCGTGGGTACCGCATGGCTGCGCGCCCACCCGCGCCACTTGCCAGGCCCTGCTGGGTGCCCCCGACATGCTCGTGGAAATCATCGTTACCGCAGCTGTGTGACCTTCACTCTGCGAACAACAGGAGACGTCCCATGCTCACCCGATTGATCAAACTGACCACCTGTGCGGCACTGACTCTTCCCGTCCTGCTGGGCACTGCCCAGGCCCAGGACACACTGCGCGTCGGCGCCACACCCACTGCGGTGCCCTTCAACTTCCTGGACACCAGGACCAACACGCTTCGGGGCGTGATGATCGATATCACCCAGGCGCTGGGCAAGGAGCTTGGTTTCACGCCCGAGCTGCGTCCGATCCCCTTCGGTGGCCTGGTGCCGTCGTTGCAGACGGACAAGATAGACATGATCAGCTCTGCTTTCGCCATGAATGCCCAGCGCGCCCAGGTGGTCGACTTCTCCGACGAACTGTTCGCCTACAGCGAGGAGGTGATTGCCAACAGCCAGGACACGACGGCGTACCACAGCAGCGCCGACTTCGCCGGCAAGAAGGTCGGCGTGCAGACTGGCACCGTGTCGGTGGAACCGATGAAAGCCCAGCAGGGCATCAAGGAGCTGCGGATGTACGACAGCATGTCCGACATGATTCGCGAGGTGGCCCTGGGGCGTATCGATGTTGCCGTAGGCGATGGCCCGGTGATGCTCTACACCGTGCAGCAGTCCGGGTCCAGCAAGCTGCGCGTTGCCGATGACTATCAGAAGCAGATCCGTATCGCGATCGGCGTGGCAGTGCGCAAAGGCAACAGCGAGCTGCTCGCCCGAATCAATGGCGGTGTAGCCAAGCTCAAGGCCGACGGTACGCTCGACGCGATCCTCACCAAATGGAACGTCAAGAAACTCTGATTCGTGATCACGGCCACCGCCCGACGGTGCCCGCATGTGAGGATGCAATCCTATGTTCGAAGGTTTTTTCAGCCAGGCAGTCGAGTACTTTCCGATACTGATGGAAGGTGCCTGGACAACGATCGGCATCACCCTGTGCGCGCTGCTCATCAGTACCTTGCTGGGGTTGTTCTGGGCGCTGTTGCGGGTCAGCAGCGTGCGCTGGCTGGCCGAAGGCTCGCGCTACCTGACCAATGCCATTCGCGGCATCCCGATCATCGTCATTCTGTTCTACCTGTACTTCGTGTTGCCGGAAATGGGCGTGGACATGAGTGCGTTCCAGGCCGGTGCCATGGGGCTCGGGCTTGCCTATTCCGCCTACATGGCCGAGGTGTTTCGCTCGGGTATCCAGGCCATCGACCCCGGTCAGAACGAGGCGGCGCACTCCATCGGCATGAGCCGCGCAATGACCATGCGCCGGGTGATCCTGCCCCAGGCGTTGAAGATCGCGCTGCCGCCGTACAGCAACAACATGATCATGCTGCTCAAGGACTCCTCCCAGGCCTCGATCATCACCGTGGTCGAGCTGTCGATGCAGGGCAAGCTGATCGCGGCAGCATCGTTCAACAACGCCAACATCTTCACCCTGGTTGCCCTGATGTACCTGTGCCTGAGCCTGCCTCTGATGGGGTTGGCCGGCTGGCTCGAACGCAAATACAAAAGGAGTGCCCGATGATCCGCATCGACAACATCACCAAGTCGTTTGGTCCGTACCAGGTGCTCCATGGCATCAGTGCAGAGATCCGCCAGGGCGAAGTGGTTTGCCTGATCGGCCCTTCGGGCTCGGGCAAGTCCACGGTGCTGCGTTGCATCAATGGCCTGGAGCGCTACGACGGCGGCGTGATCAGCATTGACGGCGTCACGGTCGACGCCAGCTCCGGGAACATCCGCCAGATCTGTCGCTCGGTGGGTATGGTGTTTCAGCGGTTCAACCTTTTCCCCCATCGCACCGTCCTGGAAAACGTGATCGAGGGCCCGGTGTACGTAAAGGGTGAACCCGTCGACAAGGCCCGCAAGCGTGGCAAGGAACTGCTCGACCGTGTCGGCCTGGCCGCGAAGTACAACGCCTATCCGCCGCAGCTTTCCGGCGGCCAGCAGCAGCGCGTGGCGATTGCCAGGGCACTTGCCATGGAACCCAGGGCCATGCTGTTCGATGAGCCCACCTCGGCGCTCGACCCCGAGCTGGTCGGTGAGGTCCTGGCCGTCATGAAGAGCCTGGCCCAGGAAGGCATGACCATGGTGGTGGTGACCCACGAGATGGGCTTCGCACGCGCCGTGTCGACCCGCACGCTGTTCCTTGAAGGCGGCTCGATCGTCGCCGAAGGGCCATCGGCGCAGATCCTGAGCAACCCGACCAACGAGCGCATGAAGGACTTCCTGCGCCGGGTATCCCATTCCTGATCGCGGGCGTAGCTCAAGCATTTTCGGGCATCGCGCATCAGGTGCGTGGCTGCCTCAACATGACCAGACGAGAATCCAGACATGCAGCACAAAGCCGTACTGAGCCACACAGATGTTCGCCGGATCCTGGACGCCGCCTGCGCGCAGGCTCGACAGAACGATTGGGAGGTCGCCATCGCGGTCGTCGATGACGGTGGCCATCCGCTCGCGCTTGCGCGCCTTGACGGGTGCGCTCCGATCGGTGCCTACATCGCATCGGAAAAGGCCCGGAGCGCGGCGCTGGGGCGGCGCGAGACCAAAGGCTACGAAGACATGGTCAACGGTGGGCGCACGGCGTTTGTTGGTGCCCCGTTGATCACGCCGCTCGAAGGCGGTGTGCCGATCATCGTCGACGGCCAGGTGGTCGGTGCAGTGGGGGTGTCCGGAGTCAAGGCGCAGCAGGATGCGCAGGTCGCCAAGGCGGGTGTCGCAGCGCTGTGATCCGTTGGCGGTGTATCCAGGCGTCGATTAGCCTCAAGTTGCCCCGGCCGCAGGTGCGCTTGCTATCCTGCACGCCTTTGCGCCCCAGCCAGGAGAAACCGGTCATGGTCAACCGCGTGTTCAACTTTCCCATCGACGCTACCATCGAGGCCATCGGCGGGCGCTGGAAGTGCTCCATCTTGTGCCACCTGATGGAAGGCCCCAAGCGCACAGGCGAGCTGCTGCGCCTGATGCGCCCCTTGTCGTCGAAGGTGCTCACCGAGCAACTCAAGGAGTTGCAGGGCGATCTGCTGGTCGAGCGCGAAGCCTTCCCTGGCAAGGTGCCCAAGGTGCTGTATCGGGTGACCGAGCACGGCCGCACCTTGCAGCCGATCATCGATGCGATGTGCCAGTGGGGTGCCCTGCATTCAGGTAATGCGCTGGCCACCGAGACACCGCCGGCGCCTGCCGAAGGCTGAACTCAGGCTGCCTGGGCAAATTGGCGCAGGTAATCCAGGTAACCTTCGGCGTTGGCCTCCAGCTCCGCCGGGTCGATGGCGTACTCGGCACCATAGAACACCCACGGGCGTACCGGCAGTGCTTCGATGTAGCGGAGGGTGACTTCCAGCGGGCGCAGCAGTTCGTCCAGGCTGTAGCTGTAACGCCCGCCGGCCCTGTAATCGTCTTGCCTGATGCCGGCAGAAATCGCCATGCCAATGCGTTTGCCCGCCAGTTGGCGCTGCCCTTCGCCGTGGCCGTAGGCAAAGTCGTGGGTGAGCACTTCGTCCTGCCATTGCTTGAGCAGCGGCGGGGTGCTGAACCAGTAGAACGGGAACTGCCACACGATGCTGTCATGGGCGCGAACCAGTGCCTGCTCGGCTTCCACGTCCAGCGCGCCGCCCTGGGGATACACCTCGTACAGGCGGTGCAGGGTGACGTTCATGTCGCTGGCTTCAAGGGCTTTCAACCAGGCCTGGTTGACGACGGATTTTTCCAGGTTGGGGTGGGCGAGAATGATCAGGGTGCGCATGGCTCGGGACTCCATTGATTGAGGCGGGCAATCTAGGGCGGGCGCCAGATCCCCACAAGTACGCACCTTTTTGTAACCACCCGGGGCCGCCCACGCGGTTTCACGTTGAACCGCAGGCGCGGCGGTTTTCAGCAAGCCATCGATAAAAAAGATATACACTCGCCTGCATCTATAAAAACAACGTACCGGGTAATGCCCATGATGACTCTGCGTCAGATCCGCCACTTCATTGCCGTGGCCGAGACCGGTTCGATCTCGGCTGCGGCCCAGGCGGTGTACATCTCCCAGTCCACCCTGACCCTGGCCATCCAGCAGCTGGAACAGGAAATCGGCGTGAGCCTGTTCAATCGCCACGCCAAGGGCATGCACCTGACCCACCAGGGCCATCAGTTCCTGCGCCAGGCGCACCTGATCCTGGCCACGGTGGACAACGCCAAGCGCAGCCTGCAGCAGAGCACCGACCAGGTCGCCGGCCAGCTGGTGGTGGGTGTGACCAGCCTGGTGGCGGGTTACTACCTGGCCGACCTGCTCACGCGTTTCCAGCGTGCCTACCCCAACGTCGAAATCCGCGTGATGGAAGACGAGCGACCGTACATCGAGCACCTGCTGGTCAGCGGCGAAATCGATGTGGGCGTGCTGATACTCTCCAACCTCGAAGACCGTCACGCCCTGCAATCGGAGGTGCTGACCCACTCGCCCTACCGGCTGTGGCTACCGGCCCAGCACCCGTTGCTCGAAAAAGACAGCATCAACCTGGGCGACGTGGCCCGGGAGTCGCTGATCCAGCTGAACGTCGACGAGATGGACCACACCGCTCAGCGCCAGTGGGCGCAGGCCGGGCTGCAGCCGCGCATCACCCTGCGCACGGCCTCGACCGAGGCGGTGCGCAGCCTGGTGGCAGCGGGCCTGGGGGTGTCGATACAGCCTGACATGACCTACCGCCCGTGGTCGCTGGAAGGCGACATCATCGAGGCCCGCCCGATTGCCGACCTGACCCAGACCCTCGACGTGGGCCTGGCCTGGCGCCGCGGCACGGCGCGCCCGGCGCTGGTCGACCCGTTTCTGACGGTCGCCCGCGAGCAGCCCCACGGCGGGCGCAAGTCATCCCTTTAGCCGCATGGCCACACCACAAGAAGGAACCCTGCACATGCCAGTCGCGCAGACCCCGTTGTCCACCGCACTCCTGATCGATGGCGAACTAGTCGCAGGCGAGGGCGTCGTCGAGCCGATCCTCAACCCGGCCACCGGCCAGGTGCTGACCCCAATCGCCGAAGCCAGCGCCGAGCAGACCGAGGCCGCGATCCTGGCCGCCCACCGCGCGTTCGCCGGCTGGGCCCGCACCACGCCGCAGCAGCGCTCCAACCTGCTGCTGGAGATCGCCAGTACCATCGAGCAGCACGCCGACGCCTTCGCCCGGCTCGAAGCGCTGAACTGCGGCAAGCCGCTGCACCTGGCGCGCAAGGACGACCTGAGCGCCACCGTCGATGTATTCCGCTTCTTCGCCGGCGCGGTGCGCTGCCAGACCGGTCAGCTCAGCGGCGAATACGTACCCGGCTACACCAGCATGGTGCGCCGCGACCCGATCGGGGTGGTGGCATCGATCGCGCCGTGGAACTACCCGATCATGATGGCCGCCTGGAAGATCGCGCCGGCCCTGGCCGCAGGCAACACCCTGGTGTTCAAGCCGTCAGAGCACACCCCGCTGTCGATCCTGGCCCTGGCGCCGGCGCTGGCGCGGATCCTGCCGCGTGGGGTGATCAACATCATCTGCGGCGGTGGCGAGAACGTCGGCGCTCACCTGGTCGGCCACCCCAAGGTGCGCATGGTCTCGCTGACCGGCGATATCGTCACCGGGCAGAAGATCCTCTCCACAGCGGCCAAAACCCTCAAGCGCACCCACCTGGAACTGGGCGGCAAGGCCCCGGTGATCGTCTGCGACGATGCCGACCTGCAGGCGGTGGTCGAGGGCGTGCGTGCCTATGGCTACTACAACGCCGGGCAGGACTGTACCTCGGCGTGCCGGGTCTACGCCCAGGCCGGCATCCACGACCGGCTGTTAGCCGAACTCGGGGCTGCGGTCAGCAGCATTCGCTATGCCGGCGCGCACGATGCCGACAACGAGATCGGCCCGCTGATCAGCACGCGCCAGCGCGACCGGGTGTCCAGCTTCGTCGAGCGCGCCCTCAGCCAGCCGCACGTGGAGTGCGTCACGGGTGCGGCGATGCATGCCGGGCCCGGGTTCTACTACCAGCCGACACTGCTGGCAGGCTGCCGGCAAACCGACGAGATCGTCCAGCGCGAGGTGTTCGGCCCGGTGGTCACCGTGACCCGTTTCGACGAGCTGGCCCAGGCCGTGGACTGGGCCAACGACTCCGAATATGGCCTGGCCTCGTCGGTGTGGACCCAGAACCTGGACAAGGCCATGCAGGTGGCGGCGCGCCTGCAGTACGGCTGCACCTGGATCAACAGCCATTTCATGCTGGTAAGCGAGATGCCCCACGGCGGGCTCAAGCGCTCGGGCTACGGCAAGGACCTGTCCAGCGACTCGCTGCAGGACTACAGCGTGGTGCGGCACATCATGGCGCGCCACGGGCAGCACCTGTAGGCCGCTACCCCCGGTGCAAGGGAGCATTCGATTTAATCGAATGCTCCCTTGAGTTTTTAGTAATTGTCGATCCGCTACCCGTGTCTTAGTGTCTGGCCCCATACCGGCCTGTGCCCACCGTGCAGCGCCTGGACAAGCGGTCCATCGGCTTCGGCGATCGGCTACCGCCACAACAATAACCAGACACCCACCGCCCAGGCGGCCCCTCTGACTCGTCTGCCATAACTACAACATTGCAAGTGCGCCCCAGTGCGAGAGGAACCTACCGATGCAATTCCAGTTTCTGTTACCCACCAAGATCGTCATGGAACCTGGCCTGCGCCAGCGTACCGGCGAGCACCTGACCGAGCTGGGCCTGCGCCACGTGCTGCTGGTCACCGACCCGGGCGTGAAGAACGCCGGCCTGCTCGACAGCATCTATACCAGCCTGGACAAGGCCGGCGTGCGTTATGACGAGATCGTCGACGTCAAGCCCAACCCGCGCAGCGAAGACGTCAACCGCGCCGCCGAGCTGTATCGCGGCAAGGGCATCGACGGCGTACTGGCAGTGGGTGGCGGCAGTGCGATGGACGCGGCCAAGGCGATCAGCGTACTGCTGACCCACGACGGCAAGGTCGAGGACTACGAAGGTGCCTTCACCCTCAAGGGCCCGGTGCTGCCAATCGTGGCGATCCCGACCACCGCAGGCACCGGCAGCGAGGTCACGTTCTTCTCGGTGATCACCGACACCCGCCGCCAGTTCAAGATGAGCATCCTGGACTACCGCATCGGCCCGGTTCTGGCGCTGCTCGACTCGGACATCACCGCCACGCTGCCGCCGCACATCGCCGCCGCCACCGGCATGGACGCGCTGACCCACGCCATCGAGGCCTACACCGGCAAGCCGGCCAACCCGATCAGCGACGGCCTGGCCCTGCATGCCATTCGCCTGATCGCGCAGTACCTCAAGCCCGCCGTGCAGGAGCCGGACAACCGCGAGGCCCGCGAACAGATGCTGATCGCCAGCCTGATTGCCGGCATGGCCTTCGGCAATGCCGACATCGCCAGCGTGCACTGCATCTCCGAAGCCATCGGCGGCATGTACGACACCCCGCACGGGGTGGGCAACGCGATCTTCCTGCCGTTCGTGTTCAGCCATAACCGCGACGCCGACCTGCGCCGCCATGCCGATGTCGCCTATGCCCTGGGCATCGACCCCAATCTTGGCGCCAGCGCTGCCGCCGAAGCGGGCGTGGAGCAGTTGTTCCGCATGAACCGCGAGCTGGGTATTCCGCGTTTCGCCGATGTGGCCGGGGTGCGCGAGGAGGACTTCCTGGCCATCGCAGAGAAGTCCAAGAGCAACATTTCCGATGCGAGCAACGCCAAGGAGATGTCAGTCGAGAGCTACCTCGACGTGATCCGCGCCGCCTACACCTACGCAGCCTGAGGCCCTAACCATGAGCGCATCGACTTCCTCCGCGCACCTGCGCCGGACCCTCGGGCCGGTGTCCGTGCTGTTGTTCGGCCTGGCCTTCATCGCCCCGCTGATCGTGTTCGGCACCTATGGCGTGATCGCCCAGGCCAGCCAGAACACCGTGGCGCTGTCCTATGTGGTAGCCTCCATCGGCGTGATCTTCACCGCCCTGAGCTACGGGCGCCTGGTGCGGATCTTCCCGGCGGCCGGTTCCGCCTACACCTACACCCGCAAGGTGTTCAACCCTGGCATCGGCTTCATGGTCGGCTGGGCCGCGCTGCTGGACTACTTCTTCATCCCGATGCTGATCTGGCTGCTGGGGGCCAGCTACCTGAGCCTGGCGTTCCCGGATGTACCGCAGTGGTGCTGGATCACCGGCTTCATCGTTTCCACCACCTTGCTCAACATCCTGGGCATCCAGGTCGCCAACCGCTTCAACATCATCCTGATGCTGATCCAGCTGACCATCATCGCGGTGTTCATCGCGCTGTGCTGGCACTACGTGTCGGCCATCAACGGCCCGGGCGGTCTGCTCTCGGTCAAGCCGTTCTTCAATGCCGACGTGCCGTTCTCGGCCACCATGGCCGGGGCCGCGATCGCCGCCTATTCGTTCCTGGGCTTCGACGCGCTGTCGACCCTGAGCGAAGAAACCGTCGAGCCCGAGCGCACCATCCCGCGTGCCATCCTGCTGGTGGCCCTGATCGGCGGCAGCCTGTACGTGGGCTCTTCGTACTTCATGTACCTGGCGCACCCGGCGGGCCTGTTCGAGAACATCGACGGCGCGGCCTTCGAAATCGCCAAGACCATCGGTGGCGACCTGTTCTTCGGCGTGGTACTCACCGGCATCATCATTGCCCACTTCGCCGCCGGCCTGTCGTTCCAGGCCAGCGTGGGGCGTCTGCTGTATGCCCTGGGCCGCGACAATCAGCTGCCGCAGAAGCTGTTCGGCGTGCTGCACCCGCGCTACAGGACCCCGGTATTCAACATCGCCCTGTGCGGGGCCTTCGGTTTCGTCGGGTTCGGCCTGACCATCGCCACGGCTACTTCGCTGGTCAACTTCGGCGCCTTCCTGGCCTTCACCTCGGTCAACCTGTGCGCACTGAAACTGACCTTCGACCGCAGCATCGGCGACAAGGCCGGCGTGGTCCGCGGGGTGATCTTCCCCCTGGCCGGCGCCTTCACCTCGGGCTGGATGTTGATCAGCCTGGATGCCGACGCGCTGATTCTCGGCTGTTGCTGGGTGCTGCTGGGGCTGGTGTACCTGGCCTGGCGCACCCGGCTGTTCAGCACGGCAGTGCCTGAAGCCGCACTCTGAACCTGCGGGCGCCCGGCGCCTGCCCCCCCTGTAATGCTCCCCCTGTGCGCAGCCCGGCTGCGGGCACGGGGCGCTTGCGACTTTTTTATGGCGGCGGCCAACCTCGCCGCACAGGAGAACCCATGCAAACCTGCCTGCTGATCAATGGACAACTCATCGCCGGTGAAGGCGAAACCCTGGCGGTACTCAACCCGTCCCTGGGGGCCACGCTGGTGGAGATCCCCGAGGCCAGCCTGGCCCAGGTCGATGCCGCGGTGTGCGCTGCGGATGCGGCGTTCGACAGCTGGTCGCAGACCACCCCCAAGGACCGTTCGCTGCTTCTGCTCAAACTGGCCGATGCGATCGACGCCCACGCCCCGGAGCTGGCGCGCCTGGAAGCGGACAACTGCGGCAAGCCCTACGCGGCGGCGCTCAACGACGAGCTGCCGGGCGTGGCCGACGTGTTCCGCTTCTTTGCCGGTGCCAGCCGCTGCCTGCAAGGCAGTGCCGCCGGCGAGTACCTGGAAGGGCACACCTCGATGATCCGCCGCGACCCGGTGGGCGTGGTGGCCTCCATCGCACCGTGGAACTACCCGCTGATGATGGCCGCCTGGAAGCTCGGGCCGGCCCTGGCCGCAGGCAATACCGTGGTGCTCAAGCCGTCCGAGCAGACGCCGCTGACCACCCTCAAGCTGGCGCAACTGATGGCGGAGATTTTCCCGGCAGGCGTGGTGAACGTGGTCTTCGGCCGCGGCCCGAGTGTCGGCAAGCCCCTGACCGGGCACCCCAAGGTGCGCATGGTGTCGTTGACCGGCTCGGTGGCCACGGGCAGCCGCATCATCGCCGGCACCGCCGACAGCGTGAAACGCATGCACATGGAGCTGGGCGGCAAGGCCCCGGTGATCGTGTTCGATGATGCCGATATCGATGCCGTGGTCGAAGGCGTGCGCAGCTTCGGCTTCTACAATGCCGGCCAGGACTGCACCGCCGCCTGCCGCCTGTATGTGCAGAAGGGCGTGTACGCGGCGTTCGTGAAGAAGCTCGGCGAGGCGGTGGCCAGCATCCGCTACGGCCTGCAGGACGACCCTGACACCGAGCTCGGGCCGCTGATCACCCAGCAGCATCTGGAGCGCGTGGAAGGCTTTGTGCAGCGCGCCCGCGCGCAGTCGCACATCGAGGTGGTGACCGGTGGCCAGCGTGTCGCCGGGCCAGGGTTCTTCTTTGAGCCGACCGTACTTGCCGGCGCCCGGCAGGACGACGAGGTGGTGCGCCATGAGATCTTCGGCCCGGTAGTCACGGTCACCGCCTTCGACGACGAGGCCCAGGCCCTGGCGTGGGCCAACGATTCGGACTACGGCCTGGCCTCCTCGGTGTGGACCCGTGACGTGGGCCGCGCTCACCGTTTGGCCGCACGCCTGCAATACGGCTGCACCTGGGTCAACACGCACTTCATGCTGGTCAGCGAAATGCCCCACGGCGGCGCCAAGCTCTCCGGCTATGGCAAGGACATGTCGATGTATGGCCTGGAGGACTACACCACCGTGCGCCATGTGATGTTCAAGCACTAGTTGACGCACCAGGCCTAGCGGCCCGGTTGCCTCGAGGCGAAAGAAAGGGCAAGGCCAGGCGGCCTTGCCCTTTTTTCATCGCCGGCTGCCTGGCGTCACAGCGGCACGTACTTCAAGCCGTACCGGGATAGCTGGAAGGCCATTTCCGACAGGCTCGGCAGGCGTCGCTTGTCCAGCCATGGCCAGCCGGCGCGTTCGATATAGATGAACTCACCGTCCCTTGCGATGGGCGTGTAGTGCAGCGCCAGGTCCTTGCTGCGGTGTATCAGGGTCATCTTGCCGTCGATGTCCTTGAAGCCGAACGCCCCCGGTTTGGTCAGCAGGTTTTCCAGCGTGCCCGAGGCCGAGGGTGGCTGGGCAATCGGCACCTGCAGGCGCAGGTCGCCCTGCACGCGGGTTTCGCGGATACCGTCGTCCACTGCGTAAAGCCCCGGGTCGCGGCCGACGCTTGCGCTGCTGCCGATTTCGATGTCCTCGACGCGCACACCGATCACACCTTGCAGTTCGCTGACCCCGGGCACGCTCTCGAAGGTGTTGGCGTGGGTGTTGCCCATCAGCGCAACCCATTTGCCGGCGCCATGGGCAGCCTGGTCGGCAGCGATCACGCGGTGGGCGAAGAAGTTCATCATTTTCTGGCGAATCGCGGGTGGTCGGGGGCCCATCCATGCCTGGCGGTAACTGGCCATGCAATCGATGGCCTGTATCCGGATGCCCTGTTTCTGCGCGCTCCTGAGCACCTGCATGAAGGTGTAGCGCTGGGCGGGGTCGGTGTGCCAGCCGCGGTCCAGATCGGTCACGTAGGTCTTGAGTGCCTGGGGCATCTGCCCGGTCTGGTTGAACAGGTCCAGGTCGGCCTGCTGGAAGTCGGTCATCAGGTGCTCCATGTACAGCACCCGCACCTTCTGCTGCTTGAGCAGGGCCATGTTCTCGATCAGAAACTGCTTGCTGCCCAGTTGTGAATGGGCTTCGCCGACCACCAGGCCCTCGCTGTTTTCGTACACGCTGCGAATGATCTGCCTGGCGCTGGCATCGGCAGCCAATGTCGGCAGCGGTGGCCGCTGCGGCAGGCTTGCGGTGCTGAAAAACGCTTCGGCGTCGTCGACCAGCAGGTCGCGCAAGGTGCGAAATTGCGCGTAGGCCTGTTCGCGGGCGGGGTTGTTGGGGGAGAACGTGCGCCCGCTCAGGTTCGACTCCTCGCCACCGTTGGAGGCCTTGAGCAATTCGGGCTGCAGCGCCTTGTCGACTTCATAGGGGGTGGGCACGCGTTCCGGGCCGGGCGCGGGTACCTGGGCCTGGCCCCAGAGCTTGAGGCGAAAGCGTGGCGCCCCGCCTTTCAGACCCTGCTCCAGCGGTTGCCATACGCCTTCGTCGTTCAGGCCAATGGGCACGTTGCGGTAGAACGAGTAGGGGTTTTGCGGGTCGACCACCGCCCATGAGCGCAGCTCGCCGATGTAGCGCACGTGATAGGGGAACCCGTCTATCTGGGCATAGAAGCCATCGTCCAGGGTGTAGATACCCTGGAATTTGCCGCTGCCGGTGGCGTGCCCGTCCAGCAGCACGTTGGTTTCGAACGGGGCCAGCAGTTGCGAGCGCTCGGCCGGTATCAGCGGCGCAGGTGCCCACTCGGCGAGTTCCGCCGGGGTGGCCATTGGCGTGTGTTCGGGCTCGACGGGTGCAGTCTGCGTGCCCGCGTCCAGGCTGGGTTCGATCTCGGCGATTTCACCGGTGACGGCCGGGCCTGCGAGCAGGGTGGCATTGAACAGCGTGTTGATGGCCGCCAGCACGGCGCCGATCACGCCGGCCTTGCGTTGGGCAGTGGTGTGCCCGTTGACCGCCTGATCGATGTTCAGGCCGGTTTCGGCCAGCCCGGCGCCCACGGCAGCCAGCGCTACCGGCCAGTCGATCGCGGCCATGGCACTGGCGAAGGTGCCGAAGGCCTTGAGGTAGCCGATCCACAGTTGCTTGCGCAGGTCGGCGTTGGAGCGCAGCGAGAAGTTCGCATCGTCGATCATGCGCTGACGCGCTGCATCGCGCAGGTGGGTGAACCCGTCGCCATGCACGGTCGTGTTCGACTGGTTGAGTGCGTCGTGACCGTTGCCGCCCCAGTTGTTGAACAGCACGTCGATCAGGTGCTCGAGCCCCACCGCGCTGGCTTTTTCGCCGCGGTCCGCAAGGGCGAAGTGGGTCATGAAGCGTGCGCGGTTCTGCGCCGCATTGGTGTTGTGCAGCACCCACCAGTACAGCTCGCTGTGGTTGGCGAACAGGTGCAGGGCGTCGACCTCGCCCGGGATGTAGAGCAACTGGTAACCGTCGTCGAGTTCTACCCGCAGGATATCGGTGGCCACATGGCCGCCGATGTCGAAGGTGCACAGGCGCACCTCCGCCACCGGCCTGGCCTGTTGTTGCAACTGGCTCAGCGAGGGCGGCCAGCTGGCGTCACCGGCCAGGGCAGTGGCCACCCGCCGCAAGCGTGCCAGGCGGGCGGGGTCGGTCTGGTGCGCGCAGGTTTCGAGCACCTTGCTCAGGAAGTTGGCCTTGGCCAGGGTGCGGAAGTTGTCCGAATGACGGGCCCAGAAGCGGGTCAGGTCCTGGTGGAAGGCGCTGCAGAAGTCGACCTTCCACAGCTCGTCGAGTACCTCGCGCGGGGCCATCGGCACTTCATCGCGCTCATCGAACAGGCCTGTGCCCGGCCCGCGGCTGTAGAAGCCGGTGCGGTAGCCGAGCAGGTCGGCGTTGTCCTGGTCGTTGACATCGAACCGCTGCATCACCAGTTGCGGCAGTGTCAGCGATTCGCTGGGCGGGCCGAGGTGTTCCCAGCCGCTGAAGGTGCGCGGGCTGCTATGCGCGGTGTTGAACCGGTGCAGGTACACCGCGTCCGGGTCCAGCGTGCTGCGGGTGTGCTTCTTCAGGATATGGCTGGCGATGTCGCGGGCCATCTGGCGCATGTCGGGGCAATGCTTGACCAGTTGTCGGGCCAGGTTCTGCAGCTGTTCGTGGTCGTGGGTCTGTTGGGCGGTCAGGGGCATGGCGGTACTTCCGTGTCAGGGGCGAGGGGCCAGCTTGGCCGGGGGCGGCGAGCAGCGTGCGGTAAGTAAGTAGTGCGGGCCGCCCAGCCAGCTCGGGCCGTCCAGGCAGCAAGCAAAGCTGGGCGGCGCCGTTACAGTGGCACGAAGGTCAGCCCGTTGGATGTCACCAGGGTCGACAGTTGCGCCAGGCTTGGCATGCGGCGCTTGTCCACGCGTGGCCAGCTCGCCCGATCGATGTAGTAGAACGTGCCGTCCCGTTGGATGGGGGTGTAGTGCAGCGTCAGGTCCTTGCTGCGGTGGATCATCTGCAAGGTCCCCTCCACCTGGGTGAAACTGAAGGAGCCGACAGCGCGCAGCTTTTCTTCCAGGGTGCGTGCCACGCCGTGTGCGGGAGCAATGGGCACCTGCAGCAGCAGGTCGCATTTGACCGCTGCCAGGTTGGCCGACTGGTCGGGTTGGATACCGGGGTCGACGCCGAATCGCACAGGCAGCCCGCACTCGATGTCTTCGATGCGCAGGCCGATGGCGCCCTGCAGCTCGGCAAGCCCTGGCACGCCGTCAAACGTGTTGGTGTGGGTGTTGCCCACGAAGGCGATCCACCTGCTGGGGTGCAGGGCCTGGTCTGCTGCAATGACCCGATGGGCAAAGAAGTTCATCATCTGTTGGCGGATCGGGCCCGGCGGGGTGGCCAGCCAGGCCTGACGATAGCTGGCCATGCAGTCGATGGCCTGGAGGCGGACCTGGTTGGCCTGTGCGGTGAACATCACCTGCTGGAAGGTATAGCGTCCGCTGCTGTCGGTGGCCTGGCTTCGGTCCAGTTCGGCCACATAGTCGCGCAGGTGCTGGCTCATGTTGCCTGTGCGGTTGAACGCATCGAGGTCGGCCTGGTGAAAGTCCGTCAGCAGATGCTCCAGGTACAGCACCTTGACCTTCTGCTTGCGCAGTTGCGCCATGTTGTCGATCAGAAAGCGTTTGCTGCCCAGGTGTGCGTGGCATTCGCCGATCACCACGCCGTCGCAGCGGGAGTAGCAACCACGCAAGATCTGCTTGGGCGCCGGGTTGCTTTCGAACAGCGGCAGTTGCGGGCGTGGCGGCAGCTCCACCGTGCTCAGGTACTCCCTGGCGTCGTTCAGCAGCTTGCTGCGCAGTGTGCGAAACAGGTCGCAGGCTTGTTCCAGGTGTGGCTGATTGGCCCGGTAGGTAATGCCGCTGAGCTGTTCGTCATCCACCGAACGCAGCTGTGCCTGCTGGCGCGGGAGCAGCTCGTAGGGCGTGGGGATACGTTCGGCAGGGGGTGGCGCGTAGTCGCTGCGGCCCCACAGTTTGAGGCGAAAGCGCGGTGTACCCCCCAGAAGGCGGCCCTGTGCGACGGGCTCCCACTGCTGTTGCGCAGTGAGCCGGATGGGCACGTTGCGGTAGAACGAAAAGGGCGCGTTCGGGTCGATCACCACCCAGCTCTTGAGCTCGCCCACGTACCGCACCTGGTAGGCGAAATCGCCGATCGCTACATAGAAACCGTCGGCCAGCGAGTAGATGCCCTGCATCTTGCCGACCCCGGGTTTTTCACCATCGAGCAGGGCATTGGTCTCGAAGGTGGCCAGGCGCTGGGAAGCCGGTGTCGGTCGCAGGGGGGCGGGTACCTGGGCGTCAATATCCTCGGCAGTGGCAAGGGGTTCGTCCTCGGCCTCCACATAGGGCTCGGCGACGGCGGGCACCTCGCCGTCGACCCGTATCGCTTCACCGGTCTCCTCGCCGAGCAGCGTCGCGTTGAACAGCGTGTCGATGGAGGCCAGTACGGCGCCGATGACGCCCGCCTGGCGCTCGGCAGTGGTATGGCCGTTGATCGCCTCGTCGATGGACAGGCCGGTCTCGCCAAGCCCTGCGCCCACGGCGGCCAGTGCAACCGGCCAGTCGAAGGCAGCCATCGCACCGGCGAACCGGGTAAAGGCGTGCAGGTCCGCCACCCACATCTGTTTGCGCAGGTCGGCGTTGGAGCGCAGGGCGAAGTGCGCGTCGTCGCTCATGCGCTGTCGCGCCGCATCGCGCAGGTAGCTGAATGCATCCTGGTCGACCGGCTTGTCCAGCAGGTTGATGGCATCGTGTGCGCTGCCGGCCCAGTTGGAGAACAGCAGGTCGATCAGATGCTCGAGCCCGACCCCGGCGGGGTTTTCGGCATGGCTGGACAACGCGAAGTGGGCCATCAGGCGCGCGCGGTTATCTGCGGCATTGGTGTTCTGCAGCACCCACCAGTAAAGCTGCGCAGGGTTGGCAAACAGGTGCAGGGCCGTGACCTCGCCGGGCATGTACAGCACCTGGTAGCCATCGGGCAGTACGGCACGCAGCATGTCGCTGGCGACGTAGCCACCGATGTCGAAGGCATGCAGGCGCACCCCCTGGTCGGGAACATGCGTTTGCTGCAGTTGTTCGAGGGTGGGCGGCCAGTCGGTGACGCCGGCCAGTGCCCGGGCCAGCAGGCGGTAGCGTTTGCGCTGTTCGGGCAGGTCTGCGTGTTCGCAGGCTTCCACTACCTTGCTCAGGAAGTTGGCCTTGGCCATGCTGCGAAACGCCTCTGCACTGTTGGCCCAGAACGCCTGCATCTTCTGCTTGAAGACCGAGCTGAAGTCGATCTGCCAGAAGTAGCGCAGCACATCGGCCGGTGCCATGGGGACTTCGTTGCGTTCGTCGAACACCCCGGCATGCGCGCCTTCGCGGTAGAAGCCGGTGCGGTAGCCGAGCAGGTCGGCGTTGTCCTGGTCGTTGGCGTCGAAGCGCTGCATCACCAGTTGCGGCAACGTCAGCGACTGGTAGGGCAGCTCACGGTGCTCCCAGCCGCTGAAGCTTCTGGGGTTGGACTGGGCCGCCTTGAAACGGTGCAGGTACACGGTGTCCGGATCGAGGCTGCTGCGGGCGAACTTCTTCAGGGCGTCGACGGCCACCTCACGGGCCATCTGGCGCATGTCCGGGCAGTTGACGACGAGCTGGCGCGCAATGTCCTGAAGCTGTGCGCGTTGTGGGTTGGGGGGCTGGGGCATGGCGATCCTTCCTTGGTCTGGGCCATGGCAGGATGGGCTGGCTCCAGCGGGCAGGTGCGGTAGATAGTGCTGCGCGGGTGGGTGCGGCATCGTGTGCCGCTGCCGGGGCAACTCTTC
This sequence comes from Pseudomonas sp. PS01300, assembly GCF_029960155.1. Taxonomy (NCBI): domain Bacteria; kingdom Pseudomonadati; phylum Pseudomonadota; class Gammaproteobacteria; order Pseudomonadales; family Pseudomonadaceae; genus Pseudomonas; species Pseudomonas sp. PS01300. The sequence continues at coordinate 48,281 of NZ_JASCPN010000030.1, forward strand.
ACTTAAAGTTTCGCAAATGCAGGTGTATCGTATTCGCCCTTACCGCCAGCCCGGTCATGGCTGGCAGGCTGTTTTCGCGATACGAGGTGCCTGTTCCGATGTCCTTTACCCGTCGACAAATGCTCAAGGGGCTGACTGGCCTGGTGGTGGTTGGCCTGGGCGCCGGGGGCGCCGCACGTTACTGGATGGGCAAGGTCGAGGACGAGCAGGCCGGGCATGACTATGAACTGATCGCCGCGCCGCTGGACGTCGAGCTGGTGGCCGGGCACACCACCCAGGCCTGGGCGTTCGGCCCGTCCGCGCCGGGCACCGAGCTGCGGGTGCGCCAGGGGCAGTGGCTGCGGGTGCGGTTCATCAACCACCTGCCGGTGGCCACCACCATCCACTGGCACGGTATCCGCCTGCCGCTGGAAATGGACGGCGTGCCCTACGTGTCGCAGCTGCCGGTGCTGCCGGGCGAGTACTTCGACTACAAGTTCCGCGTGCCGGATGCCGGCAGCTTCTGGTACCACCCCCACGTCAACAGCAGCGAAGAGCTGGGCCGCGGCCTGGTCGGCCCGCTGATCGTGGAGGAGCGCGAGCCCACCGGTTTCAAGCACGAGCGCACCCTGAGCCTGAAGAACTGGCACGTGGACGAGCAGGGCAACTTCGTCGAGTTCAGCGTGCCGCGCGAAGCGGCCCGTGGCGGCACCGCAGGGCGCCTGATCACCATCAACGGGCAGCCCGACGCGGTGGTGGAAATGCCCGCCGGGCAGATCGTGCGGGTGCGCCTGCTGAACCTGGACAACACCCTGACCTACCGCATCAACCTCAAGGGCGACTTCGAGGCGCGTATCTATGCGCTGGATGGCAACCCGATCACCCCGCGCCCATTGGGCAAGGACTACTGGCTGGGCCCCGGCATGCGCATCTGCCTGGCCATCCGCATGCCGGCAGCCGGTGAGGAGCTGTCGCTGCGCGATGGCTCGGTGCGCCTGGGCACCCTGCGTTCGGTGGCCAGCAGCGAGGCACCGGGCGACTGGCCACCGGCGCTGCCGGCCAACCCCATCGCCGAACCGGACCTGGCCAACGCCGAGAAGATCAACTTCAATTTCGAGTGGGTAGGCTCGGTGTCGGTCAATACCGAGAACGGCAAGCCGCCAAGCCTGTGGCAGATCAACGGGCAGGCCTGGGACATCACCGACAAGACCTGTTCCGACCGGCCGATCGCCACCTTGAAGAAGGGCAAGAGCTACATCTTCGAGCTCAAGAACATGACCCAGTACCAGCACCCGATCCACCTGCACGGCATGAGTTTCAAGGTGCTCAGCTCCAATCGCCACAAGATCCCGGAGCAGTACTTCACCGACACCTACCTGCTGGGCAAGAACGAGCGGGCGCAGGTGGCGCTGGTGGCGGATAACCCCGGTACCTGGATGTTCCATTGCCACGTGATCGATCACATGGAAACCGGCCTGATGGCCGCCATCGAGGTGGCGTGATGCGTCAGCCGCAGATCATCGACCGCAGCCGCGACCAGCACTTCATGCGCCTGGCGCTGGAGCTGGCGGCGCAGGGGGCGGCGTTGGGCGAGGTGCCGGTGGGCGCGGTGCTGGTGCAGCACGGCGAGGTGATCGGGCAGGGCTTCAACTGCCCGATCAGCGGCAGCGACCCCAGCGCGCACGCCGAAATGGTGGCCATTCGCGCGGCGGCGCAGGCGGCCAGCAACTACCGGCTGCCGGGCAGCACGCTGTATGTGACGCTGGAGCCGTGCAGCATGTGCGCCGGGCTGATCGTGCATTCGCGGGTCAACCGCGTTGTGTTCGGGGCCCTGGAGCCCAAGGCCGGGATCGTGCAGAGCCAGGGGCAATTCTTTACCCAGGGGTTTCTGAACCACCGGGTGCTGTTCGAGGGCGGGGTGCTGGCCGAGGAGTGCGGGGCGATTCTGACCGAGTTCTTCAGGGCTCGGCGGGCCAAGGCCTGATAACCGTGGTGTGACCATCGCGGGTCAAGCCCGCTCCCCCGTTGTTGCGGGAGCGGGCTTGGCCCGCGATACAGGCGCTGCAAACTAGAGCGGCGGCGAAGCGTCGGCCGGCTTGGTCTTGTTGACCCCCGGCACATGCAGGTTGCCTTCGGCCACCTGGCTGCCCTCCAGCTGCGGCTGGGTCACCCAGGTCAGGATGTCGTAGTAGCGCCGGATGTTGGCCACGAAATGTACCGGCTCGCCGCCACGGGCATAGCCGTAGCGGGTCTTGCTGTACCACTGCTTCTGCGACAGGCGCGGCAGCATCTTCTTCACGTCCAGCCACTTGTTCGGGTTCAGCCCCTCGCGCTTGGCCAGCTTGCGTGCATCGTCCAGGTGGCCGCTGCCCACGTTGTAGGCGGCCAGGGCAAACCAGGTGCGGTCCGGCTCCTCGATGTCGTCATCGAGCTCCTTCTTCACATGCATGAAATACTTGGCCCCGCCCTCGATGCTCTGGCGCGGGTCGAGCCGGTTGGACACGCCCATGGCCTGGGCGGTGCGCTGGGTCAGCATCATCAGCCCGCGCACGCCGGTCTTGGAGGTGACCTCGGCCTGCCACATCGACTCCTGGTAACCGATCGCCGCCAGCAGGCGCCAGTCCACCTGTTCCTTCTTGGCCGAGGTCTTGAAGTGGTTCTCGTAGCGCGGCAGGCGCTGCTGCAGGTGCTGGGCGAAGGTGTAGGCGCCGACATAGCCGAGCACGTCCACGTGGCCGTAGTAGCGGTCCTTGAGCCGTTGCAGGGTGCCGTTCTTGTGCACCTTGTCGATGAATTCGTTGATTTCGTTGAGCAGGCTGTTGTCTTCGCCGGCCGCCACCGCCCAGCGCTGGTCGCGCCCGTCGCCCAGGTCGAAGGCGACCCGCACGTTGGGGAAGTACACCTGGTTCATCGCCACTTCGTTGGAGTCGACCAGGGTCAGGTCGATCTGGCCCTCGTCGACCATGCGCAGCAGGTCGACCACCTCGACCTGGTCGGATTCTTCATATTGCAGGGCCGGGTACTGTTTTTTCAGCTCTGCCAGCTGTTCGGCATGGCTGCTGCCCTTGAGTACCAGAATGCGCTTGCCGACCAGGTCGCCGGCGTCGGTGGGGCGGGGCTTGCCGTTGCGGTAGATGATCTGCGGGGTGACTTCGAGATACGGGTGGGAAAAACGTACCTGCTGCTTGCGCTGCTCGCTGCTTACCAGGCCCGCTGCCGCCAGCACCGGGCCGTTCGGCTGGCCGAGCTGGTTGAACAGGTCGTCGAGGTTTTCGGCGGTCTCGATCTGCAGCTTCACGCCCAGGTCGTCGGCAAAGCGCTGGACCAGCTCGTACTCGAAGCCGGTTTCGCCGTTGCGGTCCTGGAAGTAGGTGGCCGGGCTGTTGCGGGTGATCACGCGCAGCACGCCGTCCTCCTTGACACGCTCCAGGGTGCTGGGTTTTTCAACACAGGCACCGAGCATCAGGAAGAGTCCGGTTGCGATGAGCCATTTGGCACAACGCTGGCGCAAAGCAGTCTGGGCAAACATAGGGTGCAGTATACGCAAAGGACCTGCCGCGCCATATCTCGACAACATCCGGCTTGTCTGCTAGCACAGCCCGATAAAACCGCGTCGGGACGGGTTTTTGTCATCTCGTGAAGCACTCTTGTCGGCTTGCCGACATTCGGCCTGTCGCCGATGCAGCGTTTCGGGTGCCGTCGGCGGCGGTTTAGGCTAGAATGCACGGCCTCTAAGCACACCCCCTTCCTGAGGCTGTCCCGACGATGTTGATCCTGCGCGGCGCTCCTGCCCTTTCTGCCTTTCGCCACGGTAAATTACTCGAGCAACTGAGCCAGAAAGTCCCCGCTGTTAGTGGTTTGTACACTGAATTCGCCCATTTCGCCGAGGTTGACGGCGAGCTGAGTGCCGACCAACAGCATGTGCTCGCGCGCCTGCTCAAGTACGGCCCGAGCGTGCCGGTACAGGAGCCCAGCGGTCGCCTGTTCCTGGTCATGCCGCGTTTCGGCACCATCTCGCCCTGGTCGAGCAAGGCCAGCGACATCGCCCACAACTGCGGCCTGGAGAACGTCAAGCGCCTGGAGCGTGGTACTGCCTTCTATGTCGGCGGTGAACTGAGCGAGGCCGATGTGGCCGCCGTTGCCGAGCTGCTGCACGACCGCATGACCCAGATCGTGCTGGGCAGGCTCGAAGAGGCCGCCGGCCTGTTCAGCCATGCCGAACCCAAGCCGCTGACCGCCGTCGACATCCTCGGCGGTGGCCGCGCCGCGCTGGAAAAAGCCAACGTCGAGCTGGGCCTGGCCCTGGCCGAAGACGAGATCGACTACCTGGTCACCAGCTTCCAGGGCCTCAAGCGCAACCCGCACGACATCGAACTGATGATGTTCGCCCAGGCCAACTCCGAGCACTGCCGCCACAAGATCTTCAACGCCAGTTGGGATATCGACGGCCAGAGCCAGGAAAAAAGCCTGTTCGGCATGATCAAGAACACCTACCAGATGCACAGCGAAGGCGTGCTGTCCGCTTACAAGGACAACGCCTCGGTGATCGTCGGTTCCACCGCCGGGCGCTTCTTCCCGAACCCTGAAACCCGCCAGTACGGCGCGGTGCAGGAGCCGGTGCACATCCTGATGAAGGTCGAGACCCACAACCACCCGACCGCCATCGCGCCGTTCCCGGGGGCCTCTACCGGTTCCGGCGGCGAGATCCGCGACGAAGGTGCCACCGGTCGCGGCGCCAAGCCCAAGGCCGGCCTCACCGGCTTCACCGTGTCCAACCTGCAGATCCCGGGCTTCGAACAGCCTTGGGAAAAGCCCTACGGCAAGCCGGAGCGCATCGTCACCGCGCTGGACATCATGATCGAAGGCCCGCTGGGCGGCGCGGCGTTCAACAATGAGTTCGGGCGCCCGGCACTGACCGGTTACTTCCGTACCTTCGAGCAGTCGATCAACACCCCCCACGGCGAAGAAGTGCGCGGCTACCACAAGCCGATCATGCTCGCCGGCGGCATGGGCAACATCCGCGAAGGCCATGTGCAGAAGGGCGAGATCACCGTCGGCGCCAAGCTGATCGTGCTCGGCGGCCCGGCCATGCTGATCGGCCTGGGCGGCGGTGCTGCCTCGTCGATGGCCACCGGCGCCAGCTCTGCCGACCTCGATTTCGCCTCGGTACAGCGCGAAAACCCGGAAATGGAACGCCGCTGCCAGGAGGTCATCGACCGCTGCTGGCAGCTGGGCGATGCCAACCCCATCGCGTTCATCCATGACGTCGGCGCGGGCGGCCTGTCCAACGCCTTCCCCGAGCTGGTCAACGACGGCGGCCGTGGCGGTCGTTTCGAGCTGCGCAACGTGCCCAACGACGAGCCGGGCATGGCGCCGCTGGAAATCTGGAGCAACGAGTCCCAGGAACGCTACGTGCTGGCGGTCGACGCCAAGGACCTGGAGCGTTTCACCGCCATCTGCGAACGCGAGCGCTGCCCGTTCGCGGTGGTCGGCGAAGCCACTGCCGAACCGCAACTGACCGTCACCGACAGCCACTTCGGCAACAGCCCGGTGGACATGCCGCTGGAAGTGCTGCTGGGCAAGGCCCCGCGCATGCACCGTTCGGTCAGCCGCGAAGCCGAGCTGGGCGACGATTTCGACCCGAGCACCCTGGACCTCGCCGACTCGGTACAGCGCGTGCTGCGCCACCCGGCCGTGGCCAGCAAGAACTTCCTGATCACCATCGGTGACCGCACCATCACCGGCCTGGTCGCCCGCGACCAGATGGTCGGTCCATGGCAGGTCCCGGTGGCCGACGTGGCCGTCACCGCCACCAGCTTCGACGTGTACACCGGCGAAGCCATGGCCATGGGCGAGCGCACCCCGCTGGCCCTGCTTGACGCCCAGGCGTCCGGGCGCATGGCGATCGGCGAGACCCTGACCAACATGGCGGCCTCGCGCATCGGCAAGCTGTCCGACATCAAGCTGTCGGCCAACTGGATGTCGGCTGCCGGCCACCCCGGTGAAGACGCGCGCCTGTACGACGCGGTCAAGGCCGTGGGCATGGAACTGTGCCCCGAGCTGGGCCTGACCATTCCGGTGGGCAAGGACTCGATGTCCATGAAGACCCGCTGGGAAGATGAAGGTCGCGAGAAGACCGTGACCTCGCCGATGTCGCTGATCGTGACCGGCTTTGCCCCGGTTACCGACATCCGCAAGACCCTGACCCCGCAACTGCGCATGGACAAGGGCGAAACCGACCTGATCCTGATCGACCTGGGTCGCGGCCAGAACCGCATGGGCGCCTCGATCCTGGCCCAGACCCACGGCAAGCTCGCCAGCCAGGCACCGGACGTCGACGACGCCGAAGACCTCAAGGCGTTCTTCGCGGTGATCCAGGGCCTGAACGCCGACGGTCACCTGCTGGCCTACCACGACCGCTCCGACGGCGGCCTGCTGGCCACCGCGCTGGAAATGGCCTTCGCCGGCCATTGCGGGCTGAACCTGGAACTGGACACCCTGACCGGCAAGCGCGAGAAAGTCGCGGCCATCCTCTTCAACGAAGAGCTGGGTGCGGTGATCCAGGTGCGCCAGGACGCCACCCCGGACGTGCTGGCCCAGTTCAGCGCCGCTGGCCTTGGCGAAGACTGCGTGGCGGTGATCGGCAAGCCGGTCAATTGTGCCGACGTGGCCATCAGCCTGAACGGCGAAGTGCTGTTCACCGGCGACCGCCGCCTGCTGCAGCGCCAGTGGGCCGAGACCAGCTACCAGATCCAGCGCCTGCGCGACAACGCCGACTGCGCCGACCAGGAGTTCGACGGCCTGCTCGAGGAAGACAACCCGGGCCTGAGCGTCAAGCTGGGCTTCGACGTCAACCACGACATCGCGGCGCCTTACATCAAGAAGGGCATTCGCCCACAGGTGGCGGTACTGCGCGAGCAGGGCGTCAACGGCCAGGTGGAAATGGCTGCGGCGTTCGACCGTGCCGGCTTCAACGCCATCGACGTGCACATGAGCGATATCCTCGCCGGTCGCGTCGACCTGAACGAGTTCAAGGGCATGGTTGCCTGCGGCGGCTTCTCCTACGGTGACGTGCTGGGTGCCGGTGAAGGCTGGGCCAAGTCGGCGCTGTTCAACAGCCGCGCCCGCGACGCCTTCCAGGGCTTCTTCGAGCGTAGCGACAGCTTCACCCTGGGTGTGTGCAACGGTTGCCAGATGATGTCCAACCTGCACGAGCTGATCCCGGGCAGCGAGTTCTGGCCGCACTTCGTGCGTAACCGCTCCGAGCAGTTCGAGGCGCGCGTGGCGATGGTCCAGGTGCAGGAGTCCAACTCGATCTTCCTGCAGGGCATGGCCGGTTCGCGCATGCCGATCGCCATTGCGCACGGTGAAGGGCATGCCGAGTTCGCCAGCGAAGAGGCACTGCTGGAAGCCGACCTGTCCGGTTGCGTGGCCCTGCGTTTCGTCGACAACCACGGCAAGGTCACCGAGACCTACCCGGCCAACCCGAACGGTTCGCCGCGCGGGATCACCGGCCTGACCAGCCGCGACGGGCGCGTTACCATCATGATGCCGCACCCTGAGCGGGTATTCCGTGCGGTGCAGAACTCGTGGCGCCCGGATGACTGGAACGAAGACGCCGCCTGGATGCGCATGTTCCGCAACGCGCGGGCCTGGGTGAACTGAGGGTGTTCAAACTCGCCTTCTTCGTGCCGCCCAGCCATGTGGAGCAGGTCAAGGCCGCTGTGTTCGCCGCCGGTGGCGGACGCATCGGCGCCTACGACAGCTGTGCGTGGCAGGTGCTGGGCCAGGGCCAGTTCCGTCCGTTGAGCGGCAGCCAGCCGTTCATCGGGCAGAGCGGGGTGGTCGAGCAGGTCGAGGAGTGGCGGGTCGAGCTGGTGGTGGACGATGCGCTGGTGGGGCCGGTAGTCGCGGCCCTGAAGGCGAGCCACCCCTACGAGACCCCGGCCTACGAGGTCTGGCAGCTCGCTGATTTCTGAGGGTCGTGGGGCATGCCCCACCTCCCTTCGAGCAGTCCCCTGCTGCTCAGACGCCTATCTCCCCCCCATCATTGCGCTGAATCACCACCGTCGCCGCACGTGGTCGCACCTTTCTGCCGGCCGGCGTTGCCGTGGTCGCTACATCGGTGCTGGGCCAGTTGGCCGGGTGCTGGATGTTGACGAACATCGAGCGGTTGTCCGGAGTGAACGCAATCCCTGTCACCTCACACCCATTGGGCCCCACGAAGAAGCGACGCAGGTTCAGGGCGTTGTCCGCGTTGATCGGGCTGCGCTTGCCCTGGGCATCGAGCAACAGGTCCGGGATCACGGCAAGCACCTGGTCGTTGGTGTAGTCGCTCACGCTCGGTTCGCTGTTGTCGGTCTCGAACCAGAGGATACCGCGGCTATCGAAACTCATGCCGTCGGGGCTGGCGAACTGGTTGTGTTCGGTCAGGCCGGAGCGGTTGATGTCGGCGCTGGCCGCAGCATTGGCGCCGAACACGAAGATGTCCCAAGTGAAGCTCAGCTGATCCGTGCCGTCGTGCCAGCGGATGATGTGACCGTGCTTGTTAGGCCCCCGCGGGTTGGCCTGGTCGACGCTGGTCGGGGTGCGCTGGCTGTTGTTGGTCAGGCTCAGGTAGGCGTCGCCGTTGAGCGGGTTGACTGTGGTCCACTCCGGGCGGTCCATCGGCGTGGCGCCCAATGCATCGGCTGCGCCACGGGTATTGAGGATGATGCCCGGCAGGTCGCCGTAGAGGGCGCCAAGGGTCTTGCCATCGATGGTGGGCGAGGCAGCATCGAGCAGCAGCCACTGGCCGCTGCCGTCGGCATCGAAGCGCGCCACGTACAGCTTGCCCTGGTCCATGTACTTGGCGCCGATGGCCAGGCGGTCGTGCGGGGTGGCATCGGCCGGGTCCCAGGGCGCGCTGGAGACGAATTTGTAGAGGTATTCGTTGTTCGAGTCGTCACCCATGTAGAACACCACCGGTTGGCCTGCCACCGCCAGGCCGGGGCAGCAGCCCTCGTGGCGAAAACGTCCCAGGGCGGTGCGTTTGACCGCGCGGCGACTGGCGTCGTACGGGTCGATTTCGACGATATAGCCAAACGTGCTGGCTTCATTGCGATAGTCGTCGGTGGCCGACGTACCGCGTGGGGTGATGTCGAAGCGGGCGAATTCGTCGTCCACTTCGTCCGCTGCGCCGGCGGCGGTTTCCCACTTGTACAGGCTTGTCCCGGTGCTGACGCCCAGGCGCTGCTGATCGGCCGGCAGCGTAGTGGTCGTATTGATGAAGATACCTGGCCAGTTCTCCTCGCAGGTCAGGTAGGTGCCCCATGGGGTGTGGCCGTTACCGCAGTTGTTGTTGGTGCCGCGCGACTGCGTGCCGTTTCTGGAGAACGCGGTCTTGACGTGATCGGTGCCGCGCAGCGGGCCGGCCAGGTCCATCACGCTGGCGCTGGTGAAGCGGCGGTTGAGCGGATCGTTGTCGACCACCTGCCAGCGCCCGCCGCGCTTGTTCAGGCGCACGACGCCGGCGCCGTGGGCGTTGATCTCCTTGCGCACCTCCTCGGGCGGCCGCTTGCCGGTAGCGTCCAGGGTGGGGCCGGCAGGATGCAGGGCCTGGGCATCGATGTATTCGAAGTTGATTGCCAGCAGACCGTCGTCGGAGCTGCCACCGATGGGGAAGAAATGCATGCCGTCGTGGTGCATGCCCATGGCGTTTGCCTGGTCTTCGGCGCTGTTGCTGCCGTCGGCCTGCCAGGGTTTAGCGGCGCTGTTCAACGGGGTACCCCATGGTGCCAGCACATAGGCGCTGTAGCCGGCGGCCACTGTGCAGGCATCGGTGCGCGAGCCGGGGATCGAGTCGAAACCGAGCGCCAGCGGCGACGAGGCGGTAGGGGCGGCGGCTTTGTCCGCGGCGTAGCTGTCGAAACAGCCACCTAGGCCTGCACCGGCAATCATCGCGATGGCTGCGCCCAGGCTGCCGCGCACCACGCTGCGGCGGCTCAGATACATGTCCAGTACGGACGTCATCGGCAGGTTGCCACTGGCGTTGCGGTCCAGGTTGTCGCCGGTGTCTCGACTCATTGCTTCATATCCTTCAGCTGAAGTGGCGTCATGCAGACCGGCACTTTAGAAGGCGAATATGACGATTTAGGGGCGCTTTGATGACAGCCGGCACTGCGGCCGGCTGTTGATCCGGGGCAGGGGTCAGGGCCGAATCTCGATCAGCGTGCCGTCGCTGACCAGGTTCCACACTTCGCGCATGTCGCGGTTGGTCATGGCGATGCAGCCTTCGGTCCAGTCCAGGGTGTGGAACAGTGCCTCGGGGTAGTCCGCACTGTCCGGGGTGCCGTGGATCATGATCATGCTGCCCGGCTTCACCCCTTCGCGGCGGGCACGGGCCGAGTCGCTGACATTGGGGTAGGAAACGTGGATGGCCAGGTTGTAACGGTCGGATACCTTGCGCCAGTCGAGCCAGTACAGCCCCTCGGGCGTGCGCTTGTCGCCCTCGCGCAGCTTGGCACCGGTGGGCTGCTTGCCCAGCGAGATGCGGTAGCTCTTCATCGAGGTGTCGCCGCTCATCAGTTGCAGGCGGCGTTCGGACTTGATCACCAGCACCTTGTCGATCAACGGGGCGCCGGAGGGGGTGGGCGCCGGGGTCGAGGGCGTCACCTGGCCAAGCGGTTTTCGCACAATGGTTTCGGTGAACGCCGCCTGGGACACCGACGCCACACCGAGGCAGAAGAGGGCAAGCAACCAGCGCATGAAACGGTATCCCTGAAAGTGGCGACGTTGGGGTTCAAGTGAGCGGTTCGACCCGCGGGGACAGGCATTCGGTGCGTACCGGGTAATGCTGCCCCTGGCGGTCGAGATAGTAGCATTCTAGGGCACGACTCACGGTCCTGAAAGCCAGCTCGTCCCAGGGGATCTCGCTTTCCTCGAACAGGCGCACTTCCAGGCTCTCGACGCCCACCGCAAATGCCAGGTCGGCCAGCTCGGCGCGGTAGAACACGTGCACCTGGTTGATGTGCGGCAGGTCGAACAGCTGGTACAGGGCCATCGGCCCCAGGCGCGCGCAGGCTTCCTCGTCGGCCTCGCGGCGTGCGGCGTGTTCCATGGTCTCGCCGTTTTCCATGAAGCCGGCCGGCAGGGTCCAGTAGCCACGCCGCGGCTCGATGGCGCGTCGGCACAGCAGCACCTGGCTGCCATGGCTGGGCAGCACGCCGGCGACGATATTGGGGTTCTGGTAATGGATGGTATGGCAATGATCGCAGACATGACGCAGGCGGTTGTCGCCGTCGGGGATGCGATGAGTGACCGGTTTGCCGCACGCACTGCAGTAATTCATGCTTATCTTCCTGGTGGCTGCGCCTATCTTCGCGCCAGTGCGCGCAGGCCCGCAAGCGCGATTGTCGCGGGGGCTTGGGCGGGCTGCGCCTTTGGTGCATCATGCAGAGACCCGACAGAACGAGAGAGACCATGCTGGACGAGTTACTTCGCCGAATGAGCAGTCACACGCCGGGCACCCTGGAGACCGATCGTCGGTTCCCCGAGGCTGCCGTGTTATTGCCCATCACCCGCAGCGAGTCGCCCGAACTGGTGCTGACCCTGCGCGCCAAGGGGCTCTCGACCCATGGCGGCGAAGTGGCCTTCCCCGGCGGGCGGCGAGACCCCGAAGACCCGGACCTGGTGTTCACCGCGCTGCGCGAGGCCGAGGAGGAAATCGGCCTGCCGCCCGGGCTGGTCGAAGTCATCGGCCCGCTGAGCCCGCTGGTTTCGTTGCACGGGCTGAAGGTCACGCCGTTTGTCGGGCTGATTCCCGACTATGTCGAGTACCGCGCCAACGATGCCGAGATTGCCGCGGTGTTCAGCGTGCCGCTGGAGTTCTTCCGCCAGGACCCGCGCGACCATACCCACCGCATCGACTACCAGGGCCGCAGCTGGTACGTGCCCAGCTACCGTTTCGGCGAGTACAAGATCTGGGGCCTGTCGGCGATCATGATCGTCGAGCTGGTCAACCTGCTTTACGATGCGCGCATCAGCCTGCACCATCCGCCTGAGCGCACCCCTACAAGATGAGCGGGCCCACCCGCCGCCTTCCCACCGTGAGGAACCACGCATGAAATACCGTCTGGGCGACCTGCGCGTCGAAACCCACCCACAGAGCTGGGTAGCGCCCACCGCCACGCTGATCGGCAAGGTACGCCTGCAGGCGGGGGCCAACGTCTGGTTCGGCGCGGTGCTGCGCGGCGACAACGAGCTGATCGACATCGGCGAGAACAGCAACGTGCAGGACGGTACGGTGATGCACACCGACATGGGCTGGCCACTGACCCTGGGCAAGGGCGTGACGGTCGGCCACAACGCCATGCTGCATGGCTGCACGGTCGGCGACTACAGCCTGGTGGGCATCGGTGCGGTGATCCTCAATGGTGCGCGCATCGGCAAGCACTGCATCATCGGCGCCAATGCGCTGGTGCCCGAGGGGCGCGAGATTCCCGATGGTTCGCTGGTGGTCGGCTCGCCGGGCAAGGTGGTGCGCGAACTGACCCCGGCGCAGCAGCAACTGCTCGAGGCCAGCGCTGCCCACTATGTGCACAACGCCCAGCGCTATGCCCGTGACCTTGTACCCCAGGAGGACTGATGAGCAGCCCTGAACGACCGGTGGCCTCGCCTTGCGTGCACATCTGCGCGCTGGACGAGCAGGATATCTGCACCGGCTGCCAGCGCACCGCCAGCGAGATCACGCGCTGGGGCCGCATGGCCAACGACGAACGGCGCCAGGTGCTGGTGCTGTGCCATGAGCGCGCCGTGGCGGCGGGGCTGGTGATGACGGTGGGCAAGGCCGCCGGCTGATCCCGGGCTTGGCCGTGCGGGGGCACTCAAGTACCCTGTACGGCTTGCCAACCGGTGTTTCTATGTTCTTTCTGATTGCTTATATCGCCAGCGTGGTGCTGATCAACTACGCGTTCTCCAGTGCCCCGCACCTGGACGTCATCTGGTCCGCCTGGGGCGGGCTGGTGTTCATCCTGCGCGACATGGTGCAGACCCGCTTCGGCCACGGCGCCCTGCTGGCCATGCTTGGCGCCCTGGTGCTGTCCTATATCACCTCCGAGCCTGCCATCGCCCTGGCCAGCGCCACCGCGTTCGCGGTATCGGAGCTGATCGACTGGCTGGTGTTCAGCATCACCAAGCGCCCGTTGCATGACCGCCTGTGGCTCAGCTCGGCGCTGAGCATCCCGCTGGATACCTTCATCTTCTTCGGCATGATCGGCGCACTGACCCCGGCCGTGGTCGGTACCGCGCTGGGCTCCAAGTTCGCCGGGGTGACGGTGGTGTGGCTGGCGATGGCCTGGCGCGCACGCAAGAACGCCTGCGCCATGTAAAATGGCGCTTCTTTTCACCGGGTTGCACCGTGCTGGGGCGGCCCTGGATTCCTTCCCTCTGAGGACCTGAGATGACCCGTATCGGAACCCCCTTGTCGCCGACCGCGACCCGAGTACTGCTGTGTGGCTGTGGCGAACTGGGCAAGGAAGTGGTGATCGAGCTGCAACGCCTGGGCGTTGAAGTGATTGCCGTGGACCGTTACGCCGATGCCCCGGCCATGCAGGTGGCGCACCGCAGCCACGTGATCAACATGCTCGATGGCGCCGCCCTGCGCGCAGTGATCGAGGCCGAGCAGCCGCACTACATCGTGCCGGAAATCGAAGCCATCGCCACCGCCACCCTGGTGGAGCTGGAAGCCGAAGGCTTTACCGTGGTGCCGACCGCACGCGCCGCGCAGCTGACCATGAACCGCGAGGGCATCCGCCGCCTGGCCGCCGAGGAGCTGGACCTGCCAACCTCGCCTTACCACTTTGCCGACACCTTCGAAGACTACCGCAAGGCCGTCGAAGACCTCGGCTTCCCGTGTGTGGTCAAGCCGGTGATGAGCTCGTCGGGCAAGGGCCAGAGCCTGCTCAAGGGCGTCGATGACGTGCAGGCTGCGTGGGACTATGCCCAGGAAGGCGGGCGTGCCGGCAAGGGCCGGGTCATCATCGAGGGCTTCATCGACTTCGAGTACGAGATCACCCTGCTCACCGTGCGCCATGTGGGCGGCACCACCTTCTGCGCGCCGGTCGGGCATCGCCAGGAGAAGGGCGATTATCAGGAGTCGTGGCAACCGCAGGCGATGAGCCCCAAGGCGCTGGCCGAGTCCGAGCGCGTGGCGCGTGCGGTGACCGAGGCCCTGGGTGGTCGCGGCATGTTCGGCGTGGAGCTGTTCGTCAAGGGCGACCAGGTGTGGTTCAGCGAAGTCTCGCCGCGCCCGCACGACACTGGCCTGGTGACCCTGATCTCCCAGGACCTGTCGCAGTTCGCGCTGCATGCGCGGGCGATCCTGGGCCTGCCGATTCCGCTGATTCGCCAGTTCGGGCCGTCGGCTTCGGCAGTGATTCTGGTGGAAGGCACTTCGCAGCAGACCGCCTTCGCCAACCTCGGCGCGGCGCTGAGCGAGCCGGACACGGCGCTGCGCCTGTTCGGCAAGCCAGAAGTGAATGGCCAGCGGCGCATGGGCGTGTGCCTGGCGCGTGACGAGTCGATCGAAGCCGCGCGGGCCAAGGCGACCCGGGCTTCGCAGGCAGTCAGCGTAGAGCTGTAAGGCTTCGATACTTCATCGCGGGTCAGGCCCGCTCCCACAGGGGCAGTGATGATGCCTGTGGGAGCGGGCCTGACCCGCGATAGCTGCG
>NZ_JASCPN010000031.1:0-60338 GCF_029960155.1 Pseudomonas sp. PS01300
GGGGCTGCGGCGCAGCCCATCGCGGGTCAAGCCCGCTCCCACAGGGTATGGGCTGATCTGTGTGGGAGCGGGCTTGACCCGCGATGAGGCCCCTGGTTACTTCACTGACTTGAGAAACGCCGCCGTCTCCGGCTGCTGCGGGTTGCCGATCACCTGGTCCGGCGAGCCGATCTCGTGCACCAGCCCGTTGCGAAAGAACGCCACCCGGTCCGACACATCCCGCGCAAAGCGGATCTCGTGGGTCACCAGCACCATGGTCATGCCGTCTTCGGCAAGCATGCGCATGGTGTCCAGCACTTCGCCCACCAGTTGCGGATCGAGCGCCGAGGTGGCCTCGTCGAACAGCATGTAGTCCGGCGACATCGCCAGCGCCCGGGCAATCGCCATGCGCTGCTGCTGGCCACCGGACAACTTGCCGGGGAAGGTCTTGAACTTGTCGCCCAGCCCCACGTGGGTCAGTTGCTGGATCGCCAGTGCCTCGGCTTCCTCGCGGCTCTTGCCCAGTACCTTGCGCGGCGCCAGCATCACGTTCTCCAGCACCGTCAGGTGCGGGAAGGCATTCCATTGCTGGAACACGATGCCGATCTTCTGGCGCAGGCGGTTGAGGTCGGTGGCGCGGTTGTGCACCTCGATGCCGTCCACGCGAATGCTGCCCTTCTGGATCGGCTCCAGGCCGTTGATGCACATCAGCAGGGTCGACTTGCCCGAGCCCGAACCGCCGATGATCGACACCACCTCGCCCTTGTTCACCGTCAGGCTCACGCCCTTGACCACTTCCAGGTCGCCGAAGGATTTGTGTACGTTGTCGATCTCAATCATTTTCTTGCCACCTTCTTTCCAGTCGGGCGCCCAGGCGTGCGACCACCAGGCTCATGACGTAATAGATGAGGCCCGCGATGCACAGCACCAGCAGGGGTTCCTGAATCCGTGTGACGATGGTCTGGGAGGCGCGCAGCAATTCGACGATGCCGATCCACATCACCAGCGCGGTGTCCTTCATCACGCTCAGCACCAGGTTCAGCCAGCCCGGAAAGGCCACCCGCGAGGCCATCGGCAGCACGATCCAGCGCAGGTCCTGCAGGTAGCTCAGGCCCAGCGAACGGCTGGCCCGGCGCACGCTGGGCGGTACCGCCAGCACACCGCTGCGCACGATCTCGGTGAAGTACGCCGCGGCGTACACCCCCAGCACGATGCAGCCCACGCTGAAGGCGCTGATGTTCAGGCCCACGATGCTCTTGAACGAGTTGAACAGCACGAACTGGATCAGCAGCGGCACGCTGCGAAACACATCCAGCACCCAGGCCAGCGGCAGGCTGGCGCGTGGCAGCAGCGCACGCAGCAGGCCGAACACCAGCCCGGCCACCGAGCCCAGCATGATCGACCAGAAGGTCAGCTGCAGGGTGACCCAGGCCCCGTCGAGCAGGAACAGCATGTCGTTCCAGGTAAAGCTTGTAGAAAACATGGACAGCTCCTCAGTAACGGAACAGCCGCCAGGCCATCAGCCGGGCCACCGCGACGATCAGCTTGGCGATCAGGTAATACAGCACCGCTGCAATGGCGAAGTACTCGAAGGTGCGGAAGGTCTTGACGTTGTAGTCCTGGGTCACGCCGGTGAGGTCGTTGTTGAGCCCCACGATCACCCCCAGCGAGGTCATAAGCACCGCCCACACCATCTGGTTGCTCAAGGGGTAGAACACCACCCTCAGCAGCTGCGGCACGATGATCATGCGGTAGGCCTGGAACGCGCTCATGCCCAGCGAGCGTGCCGCGCGCATCTGCGTGGTCGGCACTGCCTTGAGCCCGCCGCGAAAGTTCTCCGCCAGGTACCCGGCGTTGTTGAAGGTGATGCCGGCCAGCAGCGCGAACCACGAACTCACGTGCAGCCCCAGCGAGCCAAGCCCGAAGTACAGGATGTAGATCTGGAACAGCGAAGGGGTGTTGCGCGCAATCGATACCCAGGCATTGCCGATGCCGCGCAACACCGGCTGCTGCGCTTCACGCATCACGGTCAAGGCCAGGGCGATCAGCACGCCGAAGATCATCGACAGCGCGGCGGTCTCGAAGGTGACCCAGGCGCCGGCCAGCATGTCGGGCAGGGCGCGCAGGGCCGAGCGCCATTGGAAGGTGTAGTCAAACATGCGCGGGGCTCTCCTGTGGGGCGGCCGGTTGCAGCCAGGCCGGCAGGCGACCGCTGGCGCTGCCGGTGC
Organism: Pseudomonas sp. PS01300; assembly: GCF_029960155.1. NCBI lineage: Bacteria > Pseudomonadati > Pseudomonadota > Gammaproteobacteria > Pseudomonadales > Pseudomonadaceae > Pseudomonas > Pseudomonas sp. PS01300. Next base: position 2,208 of record NZ_JASCPN010000031.1, read on the forward strand.
AGGCGGCCTCGACGCACTCGCCAAGGCTGGCGAAATGCACCGCCCGGCCCGCCAGCCCGGGGGCGTAGTGGGCGTATTTGCCCGAGTTGGTCATCAGTGTGCGGGCGGCGGGCGGGATCACCGGCTCGCCGAGCATGCACCAGCAGGTGTCGGTCACCAGCACCGCGCCGAAGGCTTCGATCGGGGCAAGGTGGCCGGCGTCACGGGCCTGCTCCAGCACCGCACGGCCGCAGGTGATCACCAGGCTGACCGCCGGGTTGCGCGTGCGCCCGCGGCACAGCTGTGCCAGGTGCGCGAACTCGCCCAGGGAGAAGTGCGGGTTGCCCAGCGACACCAGGTCCACCTGGCTGTCACGGGCACTGTTCAGCTCGCGCCAGCTCACCAGCAGGTCGGCCAGGGCAATGCGTTTTACCGGCAGCACCTCGCCCGCGCTGACCGCCTGAACCGGGTCCAGCGCTTCGGGGGTGACCCCGGCGATATGGAACAGCGGCGCCGCCGAGGTGGTGGCGAACGCGGCGCCGAAGGCCTTGAGGTCGTCGTGGGTCGGGGCAAAACGCTCCAGGCCTGTCACCAGCGGGATCCGGCTGCCGACCATGGCGCCGATGTGATAGCCCAGCAGCGGGTAGAACGCATCGTCCAGGTGGGTCAGCGCCGGCAGGTCGATCTGCACCCGCGCCTTGCGCTGGGCCTCCAGGTGGCAACCGATCAGCGGCGCGCGGCCGGTCAGGGCGATGCAGATATCCAGGTAGTCGGGGTACTTCAGGGTACGCGCGCCGAGCACGCTGTTGGCGTACACCACGGCGTTGGACTCGGCCCACACGATCTGCTCGCCGAGCTTCGGCGCGCTGTCGAGCAGGTAGGGGGCGCAGGTAAAGCTCATCTGCGCGCCCATCGCCATGTAGGCATCGCCCAGCGCACTGGCAGGTTCGCCCAGCGCCGCGTCGATACCCAGTTCGCGCCAGCGGCGCTGGTCCACGGAAATCGAATTGAGGGTGGTCGGCACCCGCACCCTGGCGCCCCACTGCACCAGCTGCTGCGCAAAGCGCAGGCTGGCGGGGCCGGTGTAGATGCAGCCGTCGATATGCGCCTGGCTGATGTCCACCAGGCTGTGTGCGCCCTGCAGCTCGGCCATGCGCAGCACGATCTGCATCGCCACCTGCGCGGCCTTGCCCAGGTCGCCCGCGAGCAAGGCCTGGTCGTGGTCGGTAAGGGTGAGGGTGGTCGGGCGCGTCGCCGCCGGCGGGCTGGCCGGGGCTGCCGGCAGCGCCTCGGCGGGGGCCTGGTCGAACAGCACCAGGCGCTCGCCCTGCACCTGCGCAAAGGCCTTGCCGCGCAGGGCGGCAAAGGCCTGCTGGCCGATGCACAGCACCGGCAGCGAGCGCCCGAACAGCAACTGCGCCACCAGCACGCCCAGGGTCAGGATCTCATCCGGCTCGGCCAGCACCAGTGCCGCCGGTGCATGGCCGTTGCTGATCAGCTCCATCATCACACTGCTGCCGGTGCACGAGCCGCGCCCGCTGGGAATGGCCAGCACGCGGCCGGCCAGGTGTGCGCCGCTGAGCGGGTGATGGCGGTCGATGACCTCGCCGCTGAAGGCGTCGACACCGCCCCAGAAACTCAGGCCGATGTCGGCGAACAGCAACTCGCCACTGGCCGCGCCATCGACCAGGCTACGCCCGTTCAGGGCAGTGGAAGGGCTGGGCATGCCGGGCACCTCAGTAGTAGACCTTCGGCACGGTCAGGTCGGTCGGCGGGATATCGGTGCCTACCCATTTGACGAACAGCTCGTTGTAGCGGCCGCTACGTACCTGCTGGTTGACGAACAGGTTGAGGTAGTTGAGCAGGCCGTACTCGTTGCGCTTGGCCCCCAGCGACACGTAGTCGATCACGTAGGGTGCGTTGCCGGCGATCTTCAGGTTCTTGTACTTGCCCGACTTGAGCGTGGCGGCGGCCACGGTGTTGGTCACCACGGTGGCATCGATGTGCCCCTGGGCCACGGCCAGGATGGTGTCGTTCTGCGACTGGTAGGCGCGGAAACTGCCGCTGCCCCACTGTTTCACGTCCTTCTCCAGTGCGATGGCTTCATAGGTGCCGCTGGTGTTGCCCAGGGCCTTGCCCTTGATGTCGTCGAAGCTGTTGATGCCGGTGTTGTCGCGGGTCAGCACGACCATCTGGAAGGCAAAGTAGGGCACCGTGAGGCCGACCGTCTTGGCTCGCTCCAGGGTGTCGGAGGTGGACGCCACGATCACGTCGGCCCGCCCCGAGACCAGCGCCGGGATACGGTCCGGGAACGGCGTCTCGACGATCTCGGCATCTACCCCGAGGACCTTCGCCAGGTCGTTGCAGTAGTCGACGTCGAAGCCGGCCGGCTTGTTGGCGTCGTCGCGAAAGCCCATGGGCGGGAAGTCCAGGGTCACGGCGCAGCGCAGCTTGCCGGAGCCGATGATGTCATCGAGCTTGTCGGCCTGGGCGGTGGCGATGAAGGAGGTACTGAGCACAGCGCTGAGAGCTACAACAAAAGCGGGGTTTTTCATGGAAGCCTCGTTTGTCGGAAGGTGCTGGTAGCGGGCGTATTGTGAATTTCGTATACGATATTTTTATAGCAATGCGCGTGCCTGTTTTTGCCCGGGCGATGCAATTGCTGTGCGGCCCTTGAGCCAGAGGACTTGCGTTGAATCCGGCAGGGCAGGCGGGCGGTGCGCAGGAAACGCTGCCCGGTGCCGGCGGTGTTACATATGGGAGCAGTGGGCGCGGCGGCGCACCCTAAAGGAACACACCGCGTCTAGCGGCGGGTATCGCGGTACTGGCTTGGCGACAGGCTGGTGAGGGCGCGGAACTGGCGGCTGAATGCGCTGTGGTCGGTGTAGCCGCAGCGCAGGGCGATCTCGGTGATCGGCAGGTCGCTGTGGTGCAGCAGTCGCGAGGCTTCTTCAAGGCGCACCTTGTGGATCATCTGGCGCGGGGTGAGCTGGAACACACGCTTGCAGTTGCGCTCCAGCTGCGCGGCAGACAACCCGGCAATCGCGGTCAGCTCGGCCAGGCTCACGGGCCGTGCGAAGTGCTCGCGAATGTGCGCATCCACCGCCGCCAGGCGATCGAAGCCGGGGTGGCTGGCCTGGGGCGCCTGCAGGTCGCGGGAGATGCCGGCCAGGCCGACGATCTGGCCCTGGGTGTCGAACAGTGCCAGCTTGTGGGTCAGGCACCACACCGGCTGGTTGCCGAAGTACAGGTGCAGTTCGAGCTGGTCGGCCAGCTCGCGGCCGCTGTCGAGCACGCGGCGGTCCTGCGCGGTGTACAGCGGGCCGAAGCGCTCGGGGAACACGCTGTCGGCGGTCAGCCCCAGCAGCTCGTGGCTGTGCCTGAAGCCGCAGCGCCGCGCCAGGGTGTGGTTGACGAAGGCGTAGCGGGCCTGGGTGTCCTTGATGAAGAACACCACGTCGCTCAGCGTATCGAGCAGCGGCGCGATCGGCTGCAGGCTGCTCAGCAGGCTGGGCAGGTCGCAGGGCTGGAAGCTGTTGAGCGATACGTACATGGCGCTGACGGTCTGGTGGGCACCTTCGGGATCATAGAGATCCGGCGCCCGCCTCGAAAGCCCCGGGGTGCGTTTCATGCGGGCGGGGTGTCGTCCAGGCACAGCAGGGTCTCGATGCGCGCCGGGCTGAACGGCGGGCGCGGCGCCGAGGGCTGCCAGCCGAACAGGTGCTGCGCTGCGGCGCCGCACACCCGGCCCTGGCAGGCACCCATGCCGCAGCGGCTGCTCAGCTTGGCCTCGCGCCAGTCACGCTGGCCGGCGAGCTTGCTGTAGGGCACGTCCTCGCAGCGGCATACCAGGGTGTCGGGGCGGGCCAGTTGCTTGAGCTGCGGGGCGAGGGCGAAGGCGTGGTTGAGCGCCTTGGCGAAGCCCTGCCAGCGCGCTCGCTGCGGCCAGTGGCGGGCGGCGCCCTGGCGGTCGCCCACGGCCGCCAGCCCGGCAATGGTGCCCTCCACCAGCGCCAGTTCGCTGCCACCAAAACCAGTGCATTCCCCGGCCGCGAACAGGCCCGGCTCACTGGTGGCCTGCCACGCATCCACGGCCAGCGCCTGGCCATGGAGTGTGCAGCCCAGGGCCTGGCCGAGCTGGCTGTTGGGAATCAGGCCGAAGCCGCAGGCCAGGCGCTCGCAGGCCAGCTCGATCAGCTTGCCGTGCTGGCGCAGGCGCACGCCTTCGAGGCGCTCGGTGCCGAGTGCCTCCACCACATGGCTGTCGGTGCGGTAGTGGCGGTCGAACAGGCCGAACGCTTGCAGCAGCTTGTTTGGCCAGCGCGGCAGTTGTGCGGCAAAACCCGCCACCGCGCCGCGGGTTGCCTGTTCGGCAACGCCTACCACCTGCGCGCCGTTGTGCCGCGCCGTGGCAGCGCTGGCCAGCAGCAGCGGGCCACTGCCGGCGATCACCACGCGCTGGTCGCGCACCGGCAGGCCGCCCTTGATCAGTGCCTGCAGGCCACCGGCACCGGTCACGCCGGGCAGGGTCCAGCCGGGGAAGGGCAGCAGCAGTTCGCGTGCGCCGGTGCACAGGATCAGCGTGTCGTAGTCGATCACCCAGCCGCGCTCGGCGTCTTCCACCAGCAACTGGCGCGGGCCGGTGGCGGCGATCACGCGGGTCTGCGGGTGGTGCTGCACATTGTTCAAGGCGCCCACGTGCTCGCGCAGGCGCTGTGCCTGCGTCGGCACGCTGGCCTGCGGGCCGTCGCGCCAGATCTGCCCGCCGGGCCAGGGGTTGTCGTCCAGCAGCACGATGCGTGCACCGCTGGGGGCAGCGGCCAGTGCGGCATTGAGGCCGGCCGGGCCGGCGCCGATGATCAGTACGTCGGCACGGGCGCTCATGCGCGGGTCTCCACCTGCATGCCGTCGCGGCACAGGGTCTGGCAGGCCAGGCGGCGCCGGCCGTCGATGCTCACCCGGCATTCCTGGCAGATGCCCATGCCGCACAGCGGTGCGCGGCGCTGGCCGCTCACCGAGGTACGCGTGCAGCCGTCGCCAGCCAGGGCCAGTGCAGCGGCCACGCTGGTGCCTTCGGCCACGCGCAGGGCACGTCCGTCCAGGGTCAGTTCAGGCATGGGTCGGTTCTCCGAGAAAACGCTGTGGCAGGTAGGCCTGTGCGGCCAGGGGCGGGTGTTCGTCGAACAGTTGCGCCACCAGCAGGTCGGCGGTGGCCGGGGCCGTGGTCACGCCCAGCCCTTCATGCCCCACCGCCAGCCACAGGCCGGGGCGTTGTGGGTGCTGGCCCACCAGCGGCAGGCCGTCGGGGCTGGCGGCGCGAAAGCCGGTCCAGGCGCGAATCGCATTGAGCTGGGCCAGCGCCGGCACGTATTCGGTGGCGCGCTTGAGCATCCTGGCAAGCATCCAGCCTTCCACCTGCGGGTCGGTGGTGCCGAACTGGCGTGAGGCACCGATGAACAGCTGGCCGGTAGGTCGCGGCTGGATATTGCACGCGGCCGACGGGCCGCTGGCGTTGTGCGCACTGGTCACGTAGCCCAGTTCCACCAGGGTGTGGGTGACCTGGCCGGGGTAACGGTCGGTGATCAGCAGGTGGCCCTTCTTGGGTTGTATCGGCAGTTCGGGGCACAGTTCGGTGGCCTGGATACCGTTGGCCAGCACCACGGCCGTGGCGGCCAGCCACTGGCCGTCGTCCAGGCGCACGCGGGCGCCATCCACCTCGGCGACCCGTGCCTGGCGCTGGCGAATGCGCGGCTGGTCGAGCATCCAGCGTGCGGTGGCCGGGGCATACAGAATGCCGTCGTCCTCGATCAGCAGGCCGCCCTCCAGCCCTTCGCGCAGCAGCGGTTCGCGTTCGCGCAATCGAGGTGCGCCAACCAGCTGGCAGATCACCCCATGGGCGCGCAGGTTGGCATGCTTGTGCTCGGCCACGGCCATTTCTTCAGCGTTGGCGGCCAGCCACAGGGTGCCGTTGCTGCGGTAGGCGCAGCCTTCGGGCAGGTTGCGCGCAATGTCGCGCCAGCGTTGCAGCGAGTATTGGCTCAGGGCCAGTTCGGCGGGGTTGTCGTCCAGCACCAGCAGGTGGCCCATGCCGGCGGCGGTGGCGCCGGGCAGTCCGGCATCCAGCACCAGCACGTCGAGGCCGCGCCGGGCCAGGGCCTGGGCGCAGGCCGCGCCGATGATGCCGGCGCCCACCACGATCACATCGGCGGCCAGGCCCTGGGTCACAGGCGGATGCCCCAGGCGAACGGGTCGTCCTGCTCGATGATCAGCGTGGCTTCGGCGCTGATATGCGCGCGGCCGCGAATGGTCGGCACGATGCGATCGCCTGCGGTTTCGAACGAGCCTTCGAACTGGCTGCCGATCACGCTGGCCTGGCGCCAGATCTGGCCCGGTTGCAGCTTGCCGTCGGCGGCCAGGCACGCCAGCTTGGCGCTGGTGCCGGTGCCGCAGGGCGAGCGGTCATAGGCCTTGCCGGGGCACAGCACGAAGTTGCGGCTGTCGGCGTCGGGGTCGTCGGCGAACAGCTCGACGTGATCGATCAGGCCGCCGTCCTCGCCGCGCAGGCCCTGATCTTCCAGGGCCTGCTGCACGGCAACGGTGTAGGCGGTGAGCGCGTCGAGGTTGTCGCCGCTGACACGCAGGCCGTGCTCGGCCACCAGGAAGAACCAGTTGCCGCCCCAGGCGATATCGCCGGTCACTTCGCCGATGCCGGGCACCTGCACGCTGACGGCGTGGCGATAGCGGTAGGCGGGTACATTGCGCACGCTGACCGAGTGGTCGTCGTGCAGGGTGGCTTGCACGTTGCCCACGGGGGTTTCGAGGGTGTGGGTGCCGGGGCCGATCCTGCCCAGGTGGGCCAGCGAGATCACCAGGCCGATGGTGCCGTGGCCGCACATGCCCAGGTAGCCGGTGTTGTTGAAGAAGATCACCCCGGCGCAGGCGCTGGGGTCGACCGGTTCGCAGAGCAGTGCGCCCACCAGCACATCATTGCCGCGGGGTTCGAGCATGCAGGCGGCGCGCCACTGATCGTGGTGTTCGGCCAGCTGTTGCCTGCGTTCGGCCATGCTGCCGTGGCCCAGGTCGGGGAAGCCTGCGGTGACCAGGCGCGTGGGTTCGCCGCCGGTGTGGGAGTCGATCACGGTGATGCGTTTCATGGGGCGCGTCCGTTGGGGGTATGGACGCAAGGGTGGCGGTTGGTGGGGGGTGGCGTCTTGATGGAATTGCGCGGTGTGGATGACGAAATCGGCATAGTGCCATGACATGTCCGAACTGTTGCAACGCGCCATGGCCTGGGGGTTTTGAGTGGTCAGCCCTGTTGGCCCGGCTCCAGACTGGGGTGGGGCTTGGCCATCGGCAAGTGCTCCAGCAAGGTCTCGCACACCCCCGCAATATGCTCATCCAGCAAGCCCACCGCGCGCTCCACATCACCCGCCCGGCATGCATCGAGGATCTCGCGGTGTTCGTGGTCGGCACGCTCCTTGCCCGCCGACAGGCTCATCTGCATGCGCAGGTACCGCTCCAGCTTGTCGTTCACCGAACGGATCATGCTCACCAGAAACGGCCGCTGCGCCGGCTCGTACAGGCACGCATGCAACTCCCAGTTCAACTGCGCCCAGCGCCCCACGTCGTTCTCGCCAATGAACTCCTGGCAGATGCGCTCGGCCTGTTCGAACGTGGCCTCGGTCATGTTCGGGATGGCCAGGCGCAACACCTTGTCCTCCAGCAACATGCGCACCTCGAACATCTGCGCCAGCTCGAAATCCGACAAGCGCGTGACCATCGCCCCCCGGTTGCGCTGGAACATCACCAGCCCCTCGGCCTCAAGCCGTTTGAGCGCCTCGCGCACCGGGATCTTGCTGACGTTGAACTGACGCGCGATGTCGTCCTGGCGAATTGGCTCGTCTTCGTCGAAGTGCCCGGCCACGATGGCATCGCGCAGGTGCCGGGTGATGATCTCGGACGTGGAGGGCGTGTTGCCCAGGTCCGGCGCGTTGAGTTTGGGTAGGTTCACGGTGGCAATCATTCGAGGGGATTTAGGGATATGGTATACGAATTATCTGGAAACGTTCGCTCGGGAGCGCGACGCGTTGCCACACGATGACGGCGACGGCGGCTCGAAACCGTCCCCCGACAGGCACTGGCGCAGGTGCGTCAGCAGCGTCGCGACCTTGGGCTGCGCCTGCCGGCTCTTGAGCCACGCCAGGTGAATCGGCAGGCCGTCGGTGGCCAGCGGCGCCAGCACCTGTACCAGGCTGCCGTCTTCCAGCTGACGGCGAATCAGCCAGGTCGGCAGCTGTGCGATGCCATGCCCGGCCAGCACTGCGGCCACCTGGCCCTCGGCATCGCCCACCGCCATGCGTGCCGGCATGATCCGACGCTCGGTATGCCCGGGGCGGGCGGTAGGGAAGTGCCACGGGCCGACCATGCCGTCATTGAGCCCGTACACGATGCAGCTGTGGCGTTCCAGTTCGAGCTCGTTGCCGGGCTCGCCATGGCGCTCCAGGTACGCGGGGGCGGCGCAGAACACCACGCGCTGCGAGCCCAGGTAATGGTGCCCCACCGCCGCCGGCCAGCTTTGCGGCCCGCCGATGCGCACGAACAGGTCGATGCCGGCCTCGACCGGGTCCACGAATCGGTCGGAGAAGGTCACGTGCGGCATCAGCAGCGCATGCTCGCGCACGCAGGCCAGAATCGCCGGCAGCCCGTGCAGGCGCCCGAAGGCCGCCGGCAGGTCGATGCGTACCCGGCCGCGTGGCTCGGCGTCTTGGGTGCTCAGCGCCAGCTCCGCCTCTTCCAGCTCGGCCAGCACGCCGGTGCAGGTGCGATAGAACGCCGCCCCGGCTTCGGTCAGCGCCACGCGCCGTGTTGTGCGTGCCAACAGGCGCGTGTGCAGCCGCGCCTCGAGCCGCGCGACGCTCTTGCTGACTGCCGAGCCGGTCAGGTTAAGGCGCTCGGCCGCGGCCTTGAAGCTGCCCAGGTCGGCCACGCAGACGAACACGTCGATGCCCTTGAGGCGTTCCGAAGAATACATGTGCCCACCCCATTGATGAATTGCAGTCACTTTACCCGGTAAAACATATCGCCAATACGCCGTTTGTTCCCGAGTAGCCTGATTCAACCTCTATTGCACAACAGGTTGCGACCATGCACGACACCAAGCCCACCGTCCTCATCACCGGCGCCACCGGCCAGATCGGCGGCGACACCCTGCGCTTTCTGCAAGGCGACGACACCATCGAACTGGTGGCCGCCGTGCGTTCGCCGGCCAAGGCGCAGCCCTTCGAGGCCCGTGGCATCCGCACGGTGATCATGGACTTCGACCACGAGCACACCCTGGCGCCGGCCCTGCAGGGCGTCGACCGGGTGCTGCTGGTGACCGGCTACAGCGTCGACATGCTGCGCCAGAGCAAGGCCTTTCTCGACCGCGCACGCCACGCCGGGGTGCAGCACGTGGTGCACCTGGGGGCCTGTGGCGACGACGACGCCACCATCGGCCACTGGGCCTGGCACCAGTTCGTGGAGCGCTATGTGCAATGGTGCGGCTTCAGCTTCACCCACCTGCGCCCGGAGTGCTTCATGCAGAACCTGCTCAGCTACGACGGCACCCAGGCCGTGCGCAACGGCGTGATCGAACAGTACACCGGCCACACGCGGTTCAGCTGGGTCGACGGCGAAGACGTGGCGCGGGTGGCGGCGCAGGCCCTGCTGCACCCGCAGCGCCATGCCGGGCAGACCTACCGCCTGGGCTACGACGTGAAGTCCTACGACGAGGTGGCACAGGTGATGAGCGAGGTACTCGGCCAGCCGTTTCGCTATGACGCGCAATCACCCGACGTGTTTCTCGAAAACATGCGCGCCGCCGGCGCCGAGATGGCCTACATGAGCTGCGTGCACGACAACTTCACGCGCATGGCCGCCGGCACCATCCCCGGGGTCGACCAGGTGTTCGACAACTTCCAGGCCATCACCGGCCGCGAACCGGTGCGCTGGGTGGATTTCGTGCGCAAGCACCGGGCTGCATTCGCCTACTGATCGAATACATGTCTGAATCTTTTTGTAAGAGGTAAATGCCAGATTAGAGGCGGGTCAATCTTCATTTTAAAATACAATAGTGTATGTTTGTGCGCGGTGCGCCTTGCGCCGTCGTGCATAACAATAAAATGAGGTATTGCCCCCTATGATCGGGTTGAGACATCTGCGTATCAGCACCCGCATCACCGTGCTGGTGATCGGTATCACCCTGTTTGTCGTGTTGCTCAGTGGCTGGCTGGGGCTGACCCTGCAACGCAGCCTGCTGCAGGAGAAGATGGCCGGTGTCGGCACTGCGCTGGACACCGCATCCACCCTGCTGGCGCATTATGAGAAGCAGGCCGAGGAAGGCCACCTGAGCCGCGCCGAGGCGCAGCGCCAGGCGGCAGAAATGGTCAGCCGCATTCGCTACCTGGGCGACAACTACCTGCTGATTCTCGACCTGCAGCACCGCATGCTCATGCACCCCAAGGCACCCGCCCTGGTGGGCAAGTCGCAGGCCGATTTCAAGGACGTCAACGGCAAGCCGTTCGCCCGCGAAATGATCGACCGGGCGGTGGCCCAGGGGCGCGGCACGGTCGAGTACTGGTTCCCGCGGGCAGCCGGGCAGACGCCGGAATTCAAGGTGTCCGAGGTGGTGCTGTTCAAGCCCTGGGGCTGGGTGCTGGCCAGCGGCATCCACCCGCAGGACGTGCGCCACGAAGTGAACACGGTACTGCGCATGCCGGCGTTGCTGGTGCTGGTGGCGTTGCTCGGCATGGCGCTGTGCGCCTGGCTGCTGATTCGCAGCATCACCCGGCCGCTCAACCACACCGTGCAGGCGCTGGCCCGCGCCACCGATGGCCACACCGACCTGACCTTGCGCCTGCCCACCGACGGCTTCGACGAGCTGACCCAGGTGGCGCACAGCTTCAACCGCCTGGTGGAGGCTGCGCACCGCGTCACCCGCAGCATGGCCAAGGCCAGCCAGCGCATCTCCAGCACCAGCGACAGCCTGGGGCAGATCACCGAGGCGGCGCAGCGCAGCATGCAGGCCCAGCAACTGGAGACCGACAGCGTGGTCACGGCCATGAGCGAGATGGTCAGCACCGTGCAGGACGTGGCGCACAACGCCAGCGTCGCCGCCAGCGCCACCCGCGATGCCGAGCAACAGGCCACGGCCGGCAGCGCCACGGTGCGCGATGCCGGTGAGGCGATTGGTGCGCTGGCCGAGGCGCTGGAGCACAGCCGCAGCGTGGTGGACCAACTGGCCACCGACTCGGGCAGTGTCGGGCGCGTACTGGACGTGATCACCGCGATTGCCGAGCAGACCAACCTGCTGGCGTTGAATGCTGCCATCGAGGCGGCGCGCGCGGGTGAGCATGGGCGTGGCTTTGCGGTGGTGGCGGACGAGGTGCGCACGTTGGCGCGGCGTACGCAGCAGTCGACGCTTGAGATCCAGCAGATCATCAACCGCGTGCAGGCCGGTGCCAGCCAGGCGGCGGCGCAGATCGGCGCCAACGTCGAGTCGGCGCAGCAGCCGGTGGCTGCCTCGGCGCGGGCCGGGCAGGCGCTGGCGTTGATCGATGCGTCGGCGTCCACGGTGAGCCAGATGACCTTGCAGATTGCCAGTGCGGCGGAGCAGCAGGCGGCCACGGCAGACGGTATCAACCGCAGCGTCACGCGCATCCACGACGCCTCGACGGTGAGCGCGCGCACCATCGAGCAGACGCGCCAGTCGTGTGATGAGCTGAGGGCGTTGGCGCAGCAGCTGGAGGAGCAGGTGGGGCAGGTGGTTACGGGGTAAATTGTGAGGGCCCCTTCGCGGGTCAAGCCCGCTCCCACAGGATCTCACCCGCCACGCCAGCATTTTGGACGCACCGCAAGACCCTGTGGGAGCGGGCTTGACCCGCGAGAGGCCTGACCAGGCACTGCAAGACAATCGGACTGTCATGGCCACCCTGGAATGCAAAACGCCCCGGCAAGCCGGGGCGTTTGTTCATCTACACACGATGCCAGCGCGTTACCAAAGCGCCACGGTGTAATCCACGTTCACCCGCAGCTCGTTGTCATCCCTGAACGCCGCAGTCGAGGCAAAGTCATTGCGGTACCACGCATGGCGCAACCGCAATGCAACGTTCTTGAACGTGCCGCTCTGCACCACGTACGACAACTCGATGTCCTTCTCGCTCTCGCTGCGCCCGCTGCCGCCCAGCGCATTCGGCAATTCGATGCGGCTGCCGTCCAGGTAACGCAGCATGCCCTTGAGCCCCGGTACGCCCAGGGCGACGAAGTCGTAGTCATAGCGCACCTGCCAGGTACGCTCCTTGGGGTTGAGGAACTCGCTGCTCAATGCGCCCTCGCTCACCACCATCGGCTCGGACCCGGCGATGTACGGCATCGCCGTATCGCCGCTCAATTGCATGTAGCCCAGCCCCAGGCTGTGTGCGCCCAGGCTGTAGGTGCTCATCACGCCGAAGGTACGGTTGTCGACCTTGCCGGCCCTGGCCGGGCCGTCCTCGCCGCTGATGTGGTAACGCACATCGGTCTTCAGGCGCCCGTTCGCCACCGCACGGTTGTCGACGAAGCCGACGTAGTCCTGGCGATAGATGTCCTCCAGCTGCGCATGGTAGTACTTGAGCACCAGCTGCTCGGACCACTGATAGTCGCCGCCGCCATAGGTGAAGCTGTCCGACTCGGCTGCACCATTGAAGCGCCGGTTGGGCGCGGCGACGGTGATCTTCTGGTAGTTGGTGGAATCGCGCTGGTTCATGCGGTCCAGGCGCCCGCCGCTGAGGGTCAGGTTGTCGATGTCCTGGGACTTGAACTGCACCCCGCGAAAGGTCTGCGGCAGCAGGCGCGTGGGGCTGGCGAACAGGATCGGCGAAAACGGTGCCAGGGTGCCGGCCTGCAGTTCGGTCCTGGAGACCTTGACCTTGCCGGTCAGGCCCAGCTCCGAATAATCGTCGCGCGGGTCGCGGTCCCTGGGGTCGAACGGCAGCAGCCCGGTGCCGGTGCGCGAGGGGCTGGAGTCCAGTTTCAGGCCCAGCATGGCCTGGGCATCCAGGCCGAAGCCGACGGTGCCCGGGGTGTAGCCGGAAGTGAAGCGCAGGATGAAGCCCTGGGCCCATTCGCGCGTCGCCGACTGCGCCGATTCGCCCTTGTAGTCACGGTCGAAGTAGTAGTTGCGCGCGGTCAGGGTGGCCTTGCTGTCTTCAATGAAACCCTGGGCCAGCAGTGCCGGGCTGAGCCCGCACAGGGTGCCGAGGGCGAGGGTGGTGTTGACCCGTTTCAGAGTGCTCATGGATCTGCCTTTTTTATTATTGTTGTGGGGGTTTATTCAGGGGCATGCAGCAGGACCCATTGCTGGTCCTGCACGCTCACCAGTGCACGCGCGCGCTGGTCATGGCCGAAATGGTCGGTGGCGCTGAGGTTGTACACGCCATGGGTGCCGACCACGTCGCGGGTCTGCTCCAGCTGGTCGCGCAGTTGCTGGCGAAATTGCGCGGTGCCGGGCTCGGCACCCTTGAGCGCCGCCGGGGTGGCCGCCTGCACCAGCAGCATGGCGTCGTACAGGTAGGCGCCGAACGGCGACAGGCTGTTGTCGCCGTACTTGGCCTGGTAGTCCTGCGCGTACTGGCTGGCGATGGCCTTGGAGGGGTGGCTGGCGGGCAGCTTGTCCCACACCACCACCGGGCCCACCGGCAGTATCGCACCGTTGAGCGCCTTGTCGCCGATGCGCAGGAACGCGCTGTTGGCCGCGCCGTGGGTGTGGTACACGGTGCCCTTGTAGCCCAGCCGGCGCAGCTCGGTATGCGGCAGTGCCGCCGGGGTGCCGGTGGCGCCGATCAGCACCGCGTCGGGCTTGCTGCTCATCACCTTCAGCGCCTGGCCGCTGACCGACGAGTCGGTGCGGTTGAAGCGCTCGTCGCGCACCAGCGTGATGCCTGCCGCCGGCGCCATTTCGCTGAGCACCTTGTGCCAGTCTTCGCCCCACACATCGTTGTAGCCGATGTAGGCGAGGGTCTTTACACCGTTCTGCTGCATGTGCTCGATCAGCGCCTGGGCCATCAGGGTGTTGGTCTGGGCGATGGTGAAGATCCAGCTCTGCTCGCCGCTGGCGGGGCTGAACGGTGCCAGGGCGATCTGCGCGGTCTGGCTCTCCTTGGCGATCTGCGCGACTGCTGCCGAGGTGGGCACGGTGGTCGAGCCGATCAGCAGGTCGACCTTGTGCTCGCTGACCAGCTTGCGCGCGTTCTTGGCCGCGGCGGTACTGTCGCTGGCATCGTCCAGTACCACGTATTTGACGGCCTGCCCGGCAATCTCCCTGGGCAGCAGCGCCACGGTATTGCGCTCGGGGATGCCCAGCGAGGCTCCCGGGCCGGTGGTGGAGAGAATCACGCCGACGGTCATGTCGGCCTGTGCAGCGGTCGACAGCGTGGCCAGCAACAGCAAGGGAAGAATCGGTTTCATGCAAGCTCCTGATATTGTTTTTATGGGTGTGGCAAGTGCTGCGGGGCGCTACGTGCCGGTAGCGCTGATCACCTCCGTGGTGGCGGTGGGCGCGGGTGCGCGGCCCAGGTAGCTTTCGACCACCCGGGGGTTGCTGGCCAACGCCTGGGCGTCGCCTTCAAGCACGATCTCGCCGACCTCCAGCACGTAGCCGTAGTCGGAAATCTTCAGCGCAGCGCGGGCGTTCTGCTCCACCAGCAGAATCGACACGCCGCTCTGGCGCAGGGTGTCGAAGATGGTGAAGATCTCGCCGATCACCCGCGGCGCCAGGCCCAGGCTCGGTTCGTCGAGCATCAGCAGGCGCGGTTTGGCCATCAGCGCGCGGCCGATGGCGAGCATCTGGCGCTCGCCGCCCGACAGCGTGCAGGCGGCCTGCTGGCGCCGTTCGAGCAGGCGCGGGAACAGCCCGAACACCTCGTCGAGGGTCTGCTGATGGTCGCGAAAACCGCGCCGGTGGCGGCTGAAGGCGCCCAGGCGCAGGTTGTCTTCCACGCTCATCAGGCCGAACAGCTCGCGGCTCTCGGGCACCAGCACCATGCCCTGGTCGATGCGCTGGGCCACGTCGTGGTGGCCCAGCAACGCCTGGCCGGCGTAGGTCACCTGGCCCTGGCAGGGCAGCAGGCCGATCAGCGCCGCCATCAGGGTGGTCTTGCCGGCGCCATTGGGGCCGATCAGGCTGACGATCTGGCCTTCCTCCAGGTGCAGGTCGAGGTTGCGTACCGCCTCGACCTTGCCGTGGTTGATCGACAGGTTGCGCACATCCAGCAGGCGACTCATTCGACACCTCCGAGGTAGGCGGCCAGCACCGCAGGGTTCTGCTGGATCTGCAGCGGGGTGCCGCTGGCCAGGGGCTGGCCGAATTCCATCACCACGATGTGGTCGGCCAGGCCCATCACGAACTCCATGTCGTGCTCCACCAGCAGCACGCCCAGGCCCTCGCCACGCAACTGCTCGAGCAGTTGCGCCAGCGCCTGTTTCTCGCCATGGCGCAGGCCGGCGGCGGGTTCGTCGAGCAGCAACAGCAACGGGTCGCTGCACAGCGCGCGGGCGATCTCGACGATGCGCTGCTGGCCCAGCGGCAGGCTGCCGGCCGGGGTGTGCAGGTATTCGCCCAGGCCCACCCGCTGGATCTGACGCGTGGCCTCGGCGAGCAGGGCGGCTTCTTCCTTGCGTTCCAGGTGCAGCATCGAGCGCAGCAGCCCGGCCTTGCCCCGGGCATGGGCGCCGAGGGCGACGTTCTCCAGCACGCTCATCTCGCCCAGCAGGCGCACGTGCTGGAAGGTGCGGCTCACGCCCAGGTGGGCAATGGCGCGCGGCGACAGGCCTTCGATGCGCTGGCCGTTGAAGGTGATCTGCCCGGCATTGGGCGTCAGCACCCCCGACAACAGGTTGAACAGGGTCGACTTGCCGGCGCCGTTGGGGCCGATCAGCGCGGTCACCTCGGCGGCATTCACCGACAGGCCCATGTTCTTGTTGGCCACCAGCCCGCCGAACTGCTTGAGCAGCCCCTGGGCCACCATCAGCGGCTTGCCGGCCGCCGGCATGCTGCGCCGGGGCAGGGCCGGCGCGTCATCCAGCGCCAGGGTGCGCGGGCGGCTGGCCGGCAGCACGCTGCGCAGTACCGGCAGCAGGCCGCCGCGGGCGTACTGCAGCACCAGGATCACCAGCACGCCGAAGAAGATCATCTCGACGTTGTCGGCGTGCCCGAACAGCTGCGGCAGCACGTCCTGCAGCACCTGCTTGATCAGGGTCAGCAACGCTGCGCCCAGCAGCGCGCCCCACAGGCTGGCGACGCCGCCCAACACGATCATGAACAGGTACTCGATGCCCATCACCACCGAGAACGGCGTGGGGTTGACCACCCGCTGCAGGTGCGCGTACAGCCAGCCCGACAGGGCCGCGAGCAGGGCGGCGATGATGAACACCTGCAGGCGGCTGCGTGCGGTATCGATGCCCATCGCCTCGGCCATCCCGGCCGATTCCTTGAGGGTGCGGATGGCACGGCCCTGGCGGCTGTGCAGCAGGTTGTCGAGCAGCCACAGGCTGGCCGCCAGCAGCAACCCGATCAGCACGGCGAAATCGGCCGAGCCGCTGATCTGCCAGCCCAGCAGCTCGATGTTCGGCAGGTTCTGCAGGCCGCCGAAGCCGCCCAGGCCCGGCAGGTTGCCGAACAGGTAGAACAGCGCCAGGCCCCAGGCCAGGGTGCCGATGGGCAGGTAGTGCCCGGCCAGGCGCAGGGTCAGCAGGCCCAGGCTGGTGGCCACCACCAGGGTGATCGCCAGCCCCGCCAGCAGGCCCAGCCACGGCGACAGGCCGTACTGGGTGGTGAGCACCGCGCTGGCGTAGGCGCCAATGCCCACGAATGCGGCCTGGCCGAACGAGGTCATGCCGCCGATGCCGGTCAGCAGCACCAGGCCCAGGGCCACCAGGCTGTACAGGCCGATGTAGTTGAGCAGGGTCACGTGAAACGCGGGCAGCACCAGCGGCGCCAGGCCCGCCACCAGCAGCAGGGCCAACAGGGGGATCAGTCGCAGGGCCATCAGTGTTGCTCCTCCAGATGCGGGTTTTTCAGCGACAGCCACAGCAGCACCGGGATCACCACGGTGAACACGATGACCTCCTTGTAGGCCGAGGCGCCGAAGTTGGCGAAGCTCTCCAGCACGCCGACGAAGAACGCACTGGCCGCGGCTATCGGGTAACTGGCCAGGCCGCCGAAGATCGCCGCCACAAAGCCCTTGAGGCTGATCAGAAAGCCCGAGTCGTAATACAGCGTGGTCAGCGGGCCGATCAGTACCCCGGAGATCGCGCCGATCAGCGCGGCCAGGCCGAACGCGGCCTTGCCGGCCAGCTGGGTGGGGATGCCCACCAGCTGCGCGCCGGTACGGTTGAGCGCAGTGGCACGCAGCGCCTTGCCGTACAGGCTGTGGCCGAAGAAGGCATACAGCAGGCCGATCAGCAGCAGCGCGCTGCCGATCACCAGCAGGCTCTGCAGGCCCACCGGCAGCTCGCCGAGCATGAACACCGACTCGGCCAGGGCTTCGGTGCGCACGCCCTCGGCGCCGAACATCAGCAGGCTCACGCCCACCAGCGCTATATGCACCGCCACCGACACGATCAACAGCAACAGCACCGAGGTCTCGGCCACCCGCTGGTACACCAGGCGGTACAGCAACGGCCCCAGCGGCGTGACCAGGGCCAGGGTCAGCAGAATCTGCAGCAGCGCCGGCAGGCTCGCCAGGTCGAGGTTGCCCAGCACCGCCCACAACAGCAGCGGCAGGCTCAGGTAGCGCGCCAGCAGGCCCGGCAGCCGGCGCCATTGACGGCGCCGTGCGGCGTCGGTGCAGTCCAGTGCGCAGGCGGCCAGCGAGCAGCCCAGCAGCAGCCACACGGTGCCGGGCATCAGGCCCAGCTGCAGGGTGGCCAGGGTCAGGGCGCTGTAGGTGACGAAGTCGCCCTGGCACACCAGGATGGTGCGCGTCACCGAGAACACCAGCACCAGGGCCAGCGCCACCAGTGCGTAGATCGCGCCCGTGGTCAGGCCGTCCTGGGCAAGAAACGCCAGTATCGAGAAATCCATGGGCAGGCCTCAGCGAGCAGTGGGCAAGGGGGAGGTGGGATGCCGGTCGCAGAGGGCGGTCGGCGTCGGTGCGGCGGTGCCGTACCGGGGGCGTGACGGGTCGGGCGCGCAGGGCGGGACCCGGCGAGAGCGTGCAGGCGCGTGCATAGTGAAGTACTCGTTTTCTATTCTTATTGTGGTGCGCCCCTGCCCGGGGCAGGGCAACATGCAAGGCGTTTAAATACACATGTGCATGTGTATGTATAGACTACGCGGGAAGGTGGGCGGCTTGTCAACAGGCGCCGCAGCGGCGCGCCTGCATTCGCCGATTTATTCGATTATCTATTTGAATTTATTGAATAAATATTTTTCAAGACGGGCGTGCCAATACCCGCTGGATGGCGGGTATTGGATATACAAAGATACATTTGTGTATTTGCAATGTGCCGAACGGGTCGGCACAGGCGCTCAGGCCGGGGCGTGGCTGCACGCGGGGAGGAGGATGCCGGCCATGCGCTGGCTGCGCGCCAGGCGTTGTTGCGGGGTGTCTTCGCTGTGCAGCAGCGACAGGCTGATCTGGTAGGCGTAGATCAGGTAGGCGCGGTCCTGGGCTTCGTCGCTGGGCACGCCGGCCTGAATCAGCAGCCCCTCGATGTAGTTCAGGCGATGGCTGTCCACCTCGTCGATGGCCTGGCGCGCCTGCTTGTCGCGCCGCGCCCAGCCGCGGATGCCCAGTTCGATCGAGGCGGCGTCCTTGGCGGTCTGGCCGTGGGAAGGCAGCTCCAGCAGGCGCTGCAACTGCTGCAGCGGCGAGCTGTGGGCCGTGCGCAGGTTGAGGATCACATCCTCGGTGGCGCGTGCGCGCCAGTTGCCCAGGATGCCTTCGAGCAGTTCGCCGCGGCTTTTGAAGTGGTAGTAGAAACTGCCACGGGTGATCTTCAGTTCCTTGGCCAGGGTGTCGACGCGCACGGCGTCGACGCCGCTGGTGACAAGCACTTCCTGTGCCGCATGAATCCAATCTTCCCGCGTGAGGTTGGTGCGTGATGACATTGTGTAGGGCCTTGTCCAACAAGCTGGATAAGCGCCAGGGCAGCGCAGGTTTCGACGCTTGGCCTTGGCAGCAAACCGTCATTCTAACGCCCGCCGCAACGGCGAAGCTATTGCCGGCATTGGCCACAAGGCCAGTGCCGGGTGTCCGCATCCTGCCATACATGACAGTACATAGGTGTAGGTACGGCTGCTCATTATTTGAAAATAGTCATGTTTTTTCATTGACTCAGGTCAAAACGGTAAATAGCATGCAGATACACAACTGTATGTTAAGAATAAAAACCGGAGGCCGACATGAGCGCAACTGCAAAGACTCTGCTCGCAGCAGGGCACCACACCCACTACCACGAGGCCGGCCAGGGCGAGCCGCTGTTCCTGCTGCACGGCTCGGGCCCGGGTGTTTCGGGTTGGGCCAACTGGGCCGCCAGCGTGCCGGTGTTCGCCGACCGCTGGCGGGTGATCGTGCCGGACATCGCCGGCTTCGGTTTCACCGAGTTCAAGGATGACGCCCGGTACGACATCAAGCTGTGGGTCAGCCACCTGATCGGCATCATGGATGCCCTGGATATCCAGAAGGCCTCCTTCATCGGCAACTCGTTCGGCGGCGCCCTGGCCATCGGCCTGGCGGTGTTCGCCCCCGAGCGCGTCAACAAGCTGGTGCTGCTCGGCACCCCGGCCGGCGAGTTCGTGCAGACCCCCGGCCTGCGCGGTGCCTGGGAGTACGAGCCGTCGCTGGCCAACATGCGCCAGCTGATGGAGCTGTTCCCCTACGACCAGGCGCTGATCACCGACGCCATGGTGCAGGCCCGCTACGAGGCCAGTGCCCGGCCCGGTGCCCAGGCCGCCTTGCGCAAGCTGATCCCGCAGCCCGCCGCCGAAGGCCAGACGATGGTCAAGGGCTTCCCCGCCGCCGCGCTGGCCAAGATCGTGGCGCCGACGCTGGTGGTACACGGCCGCGAAGACCGTGTGGTGCCGCCGGAGTGCGGGCTGCTGATCGCCAACAGCATTGCCGACGCCGACCTGCACCTGTTCGGGCGCTGCGGTCACTGGGTCCAGAGCGAGCAGCCACGGCGCTTTGCCGCGCTGGTTCGCGACTTTCTCGGCGAGTAGTCCGGCATGAGCAGAAACGTGATGGAGCGGGTGCTGTGGCAGCTGTGCGTGGAGCGCGCGGCCAAGCAGCGCTTTCGTGAAGACGCCGCAGGCTTCGTGCAGCGCTTTGCCCTGGCCCCCGACGAGGCGCAGATGATCCTCGACTTCGACGTGGCCGGCCTGCAGGCGGCCGGGGTCAACCCGATGCTGACCATGGGCTTCTGGCAGGAGCTTTCGCCGCAACGCAGCATGCGCGTCTACAAGCAGCGCCTGGGCTGTACCGATGAACAAGGCGCGGGGTTTTCCGCCGCGCTCAAGGGGTGAACCGATGGGCAAGATAGTGGGCGGCTTCTGGATGCCGCATGACCCGGTGATGTTCGTGGCGCCCGAAGCGCCACCGGCCGCACAACGCGATGCCGTATGGGGCGCCTATGCCCAATGCGCCGAGCGCCTGGCCGCCTTGCAGCCCACGGCGGTGATCATCGTCGGCTGTGATCACTACATCCTGTTCGGCCCCCATTGCCTGCCGCGCTACGTGATCGGCACCGGCGACGTGGACGGCCCCATCGACCGCCTGCCGGGCCTGGACCGGGGCGTGGTGCGCAACCACCAGGCGCTGGCCGAGCACATCGTCCATCACGGTGAAGGGCAGGGCGTGGACTGGACCGTGGCGCGCAGCTTCACCGTCGACCATTCGTTCTCGATCCCGCACCAGCTGGTGGTCAAGCCGGCCGAGGCCCTGCTGGGCCGTGAGCTGCCGAGCATCCCGGTGTACCTGGCGTGCGGCGTCGACCCGTACATCTCGCTGGAGCGCTCGGCCGACCTGGGCCGGCAACTGCGCGCGGCAGTCGAGGCGTTCGACGCCGACGAGCGCGTGGTGATCATCGGCAGCGGCGGCATCAGCCACTGGGTAGGCACCGTCGAGATGGGCCAGGTGGCCGAGGACTTCGACCGCGAAATCCTTGCCCACGGGGTCAACGGCGACCTGCAGGCACTGTGCGCCTACCGCGACGAAGACATCCTGCGTCGGGCCGGCAACGGCGCGATGGAAATCCGCAACTTCGCCTGCGCCATGGCCGCCCTGGAGCGTCCGCGCGGTGAAGTGATCGCCTATGAAGCCGTGCCCGCCTGGGTCACCGGCCTGGGCTTTGTGCAACTCAACAACGAGGAGCCGGCATGAGCCGCGTACTGCTTTGCCAGCGTGACGAGCTGGCGCCGGGCGAACTGAAGAAGGTCGCCAACGGCGATGGCGATGCCCTGTGCGTCTACAACCTGGGCGGCACCTTCTACGCCACCACCGACATGTGCACCCACGCCACCGCCTCGCTGGCCGAAGGCGACATGGAAGACGACCTGATCACCTGCCCGGTGCACTGGGGCCAGTTCCATATCCCTAGCGGCAAGGCTGTGACCTTCCCCTGCGAACGGCACCTGCGCACCTACAAGGTCATCGTCACCGACCGCGAGGTGTATGCCGACACGGCCCTGGAAGCCGACGAGGCGCTGGCCGACGCCGACAGCCCGGTCTGACCGGGCGCCGTCCAACCGCATACCTGTGAGTCTGAACCATGGATAACAACAAGCACATACCGCTCAGAACCCTCGAAAGCACGCCCGCCCTGGGCAACCTCGACCGCCTCTGTGACATGCAGGAGGGGCGCCTGTCGGGCAAGGTGTTCTGGGACGAGGCGATCTACGAGCAGGAGCTGGAGAAGATCTTCGCGCGCTGCTGGCTGTTCGTCGCCCACGAATCCCAGCTGCCCAGGTCCGGCGACTACCTGACCACCTCGATGGGTGAAGACGAAGTGCTGGTGGTACGCCAGAAGGACGCCTCGATCAAGGTGTTCCTAAATGCCTGCCCGCACCGCGGCAACAAGGTGTGCTTTGCCGAGGCCGGCAACGCCCGCGGCTTCATCTGCAACTACCACGGCTGGTCGTTCGGCGCCGATGGCGGGCGCCTGATGGGCATGCACGAATCCAAGTGCTACGAAGAAAGCCAGTTCGACAAGTCCAGGCATGGACTGCGCGAAGCCCGCGTGGCCAGCTACAAGGGCCTGGTGTTCGCCACCTTTGCCAGCGATGCGCCGACCCTGGAGGAGTACCTCGGGCCGATGACCTGGTACATGGACGTGATGCTCGACATGGACGAGGGCGGCAGCGAGTTCCTGGGCGGCTGCATCCGCTCCACCATCGAGTGCAACTGGAAGATCGCCGCCGAAAACTTCGTCGGCGACATCCTGCACGGCGGCTGGACCCACGACTCGGCGGCCAAGGCCATGCTCGGCGGCCCGGTGGCCAATGTCGGCGAACTGCCCGAATCCTACTCGGTGAACTGGAACGGCCACGGCTACGAGTTCGCCACCGACGTGGTCGGCAACGCCGCCACCCTGGGCGAAAAGGACATCAACAAGTACCTGCACGTGCTGCGCCCCAAGGTCGCCGAGCGCCTGGGCGAGTTCCGCTCGAAGCTGATCGGCGCGATCTCCTCGTTCACCGTGTTCCCCAACTTCTCGTTCCTGCCGGGGCAGAACACCGTGCGCATCTGGCAGCCGCGTGGCCCGCACAAGATCGAGCTGTTCACCTGGGTCATCGTCAACAAGAACGCCCCGCAGGACATCAAGGACAAATGGCGCCGTGGCGCGATGATGACCTTCTCGCCCACCGGCGTGTTCGAGATGGACGACGGCGAGAACTGGGAATACTGCACCAAGACCAGCCGGGGCGTGGTCACGCGCTACCAGGACCTGTACGTGGGCCTGGGCATGCACACCCGCCTGGACGACAGCGAGCTGCCGGGCAACGTGTTCAAGGGCCAGCTCAACGAATGCAACGCGCGGGCGTTCTACCAGCGCTGGAAAGACCTGCTGCAGGCACCGACCTGGGCCGACGTACCAGACCGCAACGGCACGCTGCGCTGAGGGGGGCGAGATGACACACCAACTGCAGGACACCCCGGTGTCCATCGACGAGGCCCGCCGGGTCGAACAGTTTCTGCTGCGCGAGGCGCGCCTGCTCGACAACGAGTGCTGGGACCAATGGCTGCTGAGCCTGAGCGAAGCCATTCACTACTGGATGCCCGGCATCGAGAACCGTCGCCGCGAAGACAAGTCCGGGCCCTACCGCCTGGAGCACATGGCCTTCTTCGATGACGGCATGCGCGAGCTCAAGCGCCGCGTGGCGCGCTTCAAGCAGCCCTCGGCCTGGGCCGAGAACCCGCCCACGCGCAACGTGCACCTGGTCAGCAACATCGAGGTGTACGCCGGCGCCGAGCCGGGCGAGTACCTGGCGTACTCGTGCTTCGTCAACGTGCGCAGCCGCGGCCTGGACGAACACGCCCAGCTGGCCGGGCGGCGCGAGGACGTGCTGCGCCTGGAGGCCGAGGGCCTCAAGCTGCTCAAGCGCAAGATTCTGATCCCCAACGCGATGTTGCTGTGCAAGAACATCAACACGTTCCTATGAGGGCCTGCACATGGCTTGGTTGAAAGGGCAGGTGGCACTGGTCACCGGCGGTACCGGCGGCATCGGCAGCGCCATCGTGCGCCGCTACGTGGCCGAAGGCGCCAGGGTCGCGGTAATGGGCCGCGACGCGGCGCAACTGGCGGCGCTGGCTGCCGAGCTGGGCGATGCGGTGATCACCGTGCAGGGCGACGTGGCGCGCTATCAGGATAACCAGCGCGCCGTGGCCGCCACCCTGGAGGCGTTCGGCAGGCTCGACACCTTCGTCGGCAACGCTGCGGTGTTCGACTATTTCACCCGCCTGGACCGCATCGCCCCGCAGGATTTCGAGGGTGCGTTCCAGAAACTCTTCGCCACCAACGTGCAGGGCTACCTGCTCGGCGCGCAGGCGTCGATCGAGGCGCTGCGCCAAACCCGTGGCAGCATGATCTTTACCTTGTCCAACAGTGCCTTTTATGCCGGCGGTGGTGGCATTCTGTACGTCACCGCCAAGCATGCGCTGGTGGGCATGATCCGCCAGCTGGCCTACGAGCTGGCGCCGGACATCCGGGTCAACGGCGTGGCGCCGGGGGCGACCAACACGCCGATGAAAAGCCTGGATGGCCTGAACAGCCGCAGCGTACCGCTCAACCAGATCCCCGGGTTCGAGGCCGGTGCCGCGCAGGCTGTGCCCCTGCAACGGATTGCCGAGCCCGAGGACCACACCGGGCACTACGTGCTGCTGGCCTCGCGCGAGAATGCCGGGTTGACCACCGCCAACATCATCCACAGCGATGGCGGCTGGGAGATTCGCAGCGCCGGCCCCACGCGGTCGCGCAAGGCCTGAGCCTTGATAACCAGAACAAGAGAGATGCGTGATGACAACAACAAGCCTGAGTGCACCGCAACAGCAACTCCTGAACCTGTTCGCCGGGCTCGACCTGCCGGTGCTGGCCGCGCCGATGTTCCTGGTGTCGGGCCCGCGCCTGCTCGCCGCCAGCTGCCAGGCCGGCATCGTCGGCAGCCTGCCGGCGCCCAATGCGCGCACCGTCGAGCAACTGCAGCAATGGCTGGAACAGATCGTCGGCGAGCGTGACGCCGCGCAGCAGCGTGGCGAGCAGTGGGCGCCGTGGATGCTCAACATGATCGTGCACAGCACCTACGACCGCTTCGAGGCCGAGCTTGAACTGGTGCGCCGTTACCAGCCGCCGATCGTTTCCACCGCCCTGGGCAGCCCCAAGCGCGTGCTCGACACCGTGCACGCCTATGGCGGGGTGGTGATCGCCGACGTGATCAGCCCGGCCCTGGCACGCAAGGCCGTGGCCGCCGGCGTCGATGGCCTGGTGCTGGTGTGCAACGGCGCCGGCGGGCATACAGGCAACTACAACCCGTTCGCCTTCGTCGCCGAAGTGCGCGAGTTCTGGGACGGCCCGCTGGGCCTGGCCGGGGCGATCTCCAACGGGCGCGACATCCATGCCGCGCAGGTGCTGGGCTGCGACTTCTCGCTGGTGGGCACGCGCCTGATCGCCACCCACGAAAGCCTGGTCGAGGACGCCTACCGCGACATGCTGGTGGAGTGCTCGCTGGACCAGGTGACCACCACCAAGGCGGTCAGCGGTGTGCTGGCCAACTGGATGCAGCCGTCGCTGGACAAGGCCGGCATCGACCCGCGCAGCGAAACCCGCCCCAGCATCGACTTCTCCGGCGACATCGCCACTGCCAACAAGGCGTGGAAGCACGTGTGGTCGGCGGGGCAGGGCGTGGGCCAGATCACCCGCACCTGCAGCGTGGCCGAGCTGGTCGACGAACTGCACCAGGGCTATCGCCAGAGTCGCGCGCGCGCGTTGTAAGCCAACCGGACCCGTTCAGGAGCAACCCCATGACCCACCCCAACCTTCAGGCCGCCGCCGCAGCGCTGGCCCAGGCCCGCTCGACCCGCACCCCGTGCGGGCGCATTTCCGAGCGTTTCGACATCCAGTCGCTGCACGACGCCTACGCCGTGCAGGAACTCGCCACCCAGGCCGCGCTGGCCGCCGGCCGGCGCCTGAGCGGGCGCAAGGTCGGCCTCACCTCGCTGGCGGTGCAGCAGCAACTGGGCGTCGACCAGCCCGACTTCGGCATGCTGTTCGCCGACATGGAATGCCACGATGGCCAGGCCATCGACAGCACGCGGCTGATCCAGCCCAAGGCCGAGGGCGAGATCGCCTTCGTGCTGGGGCGCGACCTGCCCGACCCCGACACCACCCTGGGCGAGCTGCTGCGCGCGGTCGACCATGTGCTGCCGGCGCTGGAAATCGTCGACTCGGCCATCGAGGACTGGAAGATCACCCTGGTCGACACCGTGGCCGACAACGCCTCCTCGGGCCTCTACGTGCTGGGCAAGACCCCGGTCAGCCTGCACGGCCTGGACCTGGCTCTGGAAGGCATGCTGCTGGAGAAGAACAGTGCCCAGGCCGCCATCGGCGTGGGCGCCGCGTGCATGGGCAACCCCCTGGATGCCTGCCTGTGGCTGGCGCGCACGATGGCCCTGGCCGGGCGCCCGCTGCAGGCCGGTGACGTGCTGCTGTCCGGCGCGCTGGGGCCGATGGTGCCGGTGGTGGCGGGCGACAGCCTGCGCCTGCGCCTGACCCGCCTGGGCGAAGTGAGCTGTCGCTTCACCTGAGCCGTGCCGGCTTGAACCCGGCGGCCTGACCGACCGCCGGTACCTACAACAATAAAACCAGTGAGCAGCGGGCCGACGGTCTGCCGCGCTCACGAGGGCGTGCAATGTACGACTTCTTCAACGACCCCACCCAGCTGGCCCCCGCCCAGGTGCTGTACGAACCGCGTGCCGACGGCAGCTTTGTGCTCAGCTCGCCCGAGCCGCTGCAACCCTATGCGCGCTGCATCGGCCAGTGGCTGGAACACTGGGCCGAGCAGGCGCCGCAGCGTGCCTACCTGGCCGAACGGCGCGGCGCGGGCTGGTTCAGCCTGACCTACGAGCAGGTGCGCCAGCGCGTCGGCGCCCTGGCCCAGGGCCTGCTGGAACTGGACATCGCAGCCGGCCGGCCGCTGCTGATGCTCTCGGAAAACGACCTGGACCAGGCGCTGCTGACCCTGGCGGCGATGCACGTGGGCATCCCGGTGTCGACCATCTCGGTGGCCTACTCGCGCAATACCGGCAGCGGCTGCGCCAAGCTCAAGGCGATTGTCGAGGTGCTCAAGCCGGGGCTGATATTCGTCAACGACGGCGATGCCTATGGCCGCGCCATCGCCCTGGTCGACCCGGACTGCCCGGTGGTGGCGGCGCGCAACGCCCAGGAAATCCCCGGTGCGCTGGCCCTGCCGCACCTGTACAAGGCCGAGACGCCGGCGGTGATGGCCGCCTTCGCGCGCCTGGATGGCGACACACCGGCGCGCTACCTGATGACCTCCGGCTCCACCGGTGCGCCCAAGGCCGTGGTCAACACCCACGGCATGCTCTGCGCCAACCAGCAGGCGATTGCCCAGTGCTGGCGCTTTCTGGAGCAGGGCGAACTGATCGTGCTCGACTGGCTGCCCTGGAGCCACGTGTTCGGCGCCAACCACAACTTCAACCTGGTGCTGCGCAACGGCGGCACCCTGTACATCGACGACGGCCTGCCGGTGCCGGGGCAGATCGACCGCACGCTGGAGAACATCCGCTCGGTCAGGCCCACGCTGTTCTTCAACGTGCCGCGCGGCTACGAGATGCTGCTGCCGCACCTGGAGCGCGACCCGGCGCTGGCCCAGGCCCTGTTCGGGCGCCTGCGCATGCTGTTCTATGCCGCTGCCGCCCTGCCGCAAAGCAGCTGGAGCCGGCTGGTGGCGTGTGCCGGGAAGGTGCGCGACACGCCGCTGTTCTTTGCCACCGAATGGGGCTCCACCGAAACCTCGCCGGTGGTCACCAGCGTGCATTTTGCCGCCGACAAGGCCGGCATCATCGGCCTGCCGGTACCGGGCACCGAGCTCAAGTTCGTGCCGGCCGGCGACAAGCTGGAGATGCGCGTGCGCGGCCCCTCGGTGTTCCCGCGCTACCTGGGCGACCCGGCCAGCACCCTGGCGGCGTTCGATGAAGAGGGCTTCTACCGTATCGGCGACGCCGGGCGCCTGGTCGACCCGGCGCGCCCCGAGCTGGGCGTGCAGTTCGACGGCCGCGTGACCGAGGACTTCAAGCTCAGCAGCGGCACCTGGGTGTCGGTGGGCACGCTGCGCCCACGCCTGGTCAGCGCGCTGGCGCCGTATGCCAGCGACTGCGTGATCGGCGGGCATGACCGCGACATGATCGGCGCGCTGGTCTACCCGTCCCAGGCCCTGCGCGACCTGCTCGGCGCCGAGGGCCAGCACATGAGCGGTGCCCAGCTGGCGCTGCAGCCCGAGGTGCGCCTGGCGCTGTGCGCGGGCCTGCAGGCACTGGCCCGGGAGTACCCGGCCTCGTCCCAGCATGCCGTGCGCCTGGTGATCCTCGATTCGCCGCCCAGCCTCAACGACGGCGAGATCACCGACAAGGGCTACATCAACCAGCGCACCGCCTTGAGCCTGCGCGCCGAGGCCGTGCAGCGCCTGTACGCCGACAGCCTCGACCCGAGCGTCATCCTCCTCGCCGAAGTCTACGGAGAAGCCGTATGAACCCTGCAAAATTCAATGTCGCCATCATCGGCTCCGGCAATATCGGCACCGACCTGATGATCAAGCTGCTGCGCCACGGCAAGCACCTGAAAATGGCCGTGATGGTCGGCATCGACCCGGCCTCCGACGGCCTGGAACGCGCCCGCCGCCTGGGCGTGGCCACCACCCACGAAGGGGTCGAGGGCCTGGCGCGCATGCCCGAGTTCGCCGATATCGACTTCGTGTTCGATGCCACCTCGGCCGGCGCCCATGTACGCAACGACGCCTACCTGCGCGCACGCAAGCCCGGCATCCGCCTGATCGACCTGACCCCGGCAGCCATCGGCCCGTACTGCGTGCCGGTGGTGAACCTGGAGCAGAACCTGGCGCAGTTGAACGTCAACATGGTCACCTGCGGCGGCCAGGCGACCATCCCGATGGTGGCCGCGGTGTCGCGGGTGGCCAAGGTGCACTACGCCGAAATCGTCGCCTCGATTGCCAGCAAGTCCGCCGGCCCCGGCACCCGCGCCAACATCGACGAGTTCACCGAAACCACCTCCAAGGCCATCGAAGCCATCGGCGGTGCAGCCAGGGGCAAGGCGATCATCGTGATGAACCCGGCCGAGCCGCCGCTGATCATGCGCGATACCGTGTTCGTGCTCTCCGAAGCCTGCGAGCAGGCCCGCGTGCAAGCTTCCATCCACGAGATGGCCCAGGCGGTGCAGGCCTACGTGCCCGGCTACCGGCTCAAGCAGCAGGTGCAGTTCGAGGTGATCGAGCCCCAGGCGCCGCTGCTGATCCCGGGCCTGGGCCGCTTCAGCGGGCTCAAGACCTCGGTGTTTCTCGAAGTCGAAGGCGCCGCCCACTACCTGCCGGCCTACGCCGGCAATCTCGACATCATGACGTCCGCCGCGATGGCGACCGCCGAGCGCATGGCCCAGGCCATGGCGCACAACTGAGGATGCCCGCATGACGTTCAATCCCGCCAAGAAGCTCTACATCAGCGACGTGACCCTGCGCGACGGCAGCCACGCGGTGCGCCACCAGTACTCGCTGCAGAACGTGCAGGACATCGCCCGTGCGCTGGACAAGGCCAGGGTCGATTCCATCGAAGTGGCCCACGGCGATGGCCTGCAGGGCTCCAGCTTCAACTACGGGTTTGCCGCCCACACCGACCTGGAGTGGATCGAGGCCGTGGCCGACGTGATCAGTCACGCCAGGATCACCACCCTGCTGCTGCCCGGCATCGGCACGGTGCACGACCTCAAGGCCGCATATGACGCCGGCGCCCGCGTGGTGCGCGTGGCCACCCACTGCACCGAGGCCGACGTGGCCCGCCAGCACATCGAGTATGCGCGCGCGCTGGGCATGGACACCGTGGGCTTTCTGATGATGAGCCACATGATCCCGGCCGAGCAGCTGGCCGCCCAGGCCAAGCTGATGGAAAGCTACGGCGCCACCTGCGTGTACATGGCCGACTCCGGCGGTGCGATGAACATGCAGGACGTGCGTGATCGCTTTCGCGCGTTCAAGGCCGTGCTCAAGCCCGAGACCGAAACCGGCATGCATGCCCACCACAACCTCAGCCTCGGGGTCGCCAACTCGATCACCGCGGTGGAGGAGGGGTGCGATCGCATCGATGCGAGCCTGGCCGGCATGGGCGCGGGCGCCGGCAACGCGCCCCTGGAAGTGTTCATCGCCGCCGCCGAGCGCCTGGGCTGGAACCACGGCACCGACCTCTACACGCTGATGGATGCAGCCGACGACATCGTGCGCCCGTTGCAGGACCGCCCTGTGCGGGTCGACCGCGAATCGCTGGCGCTGGGCTATGCCGGGGTCTACTCCAGCTTCCTGCGCCACGCCGAAATCGCCGCGGCGCGCTATGGCCTGAAAACCGTCGACATCCTGGTCGAGCTGGGCAAGCGGCGCATGGTCGGCGGCCAGGAGGACATGATCGTCGACGTGGCGCTGGACCTGCTGGCCGCCGCCGGACGCGCGCAGTGACGGAGGGTACGCACATGAGCTTCACCCTGCAGATCCAGCCGGTCGGCCTGAGCTGCCCGGTCAACGCCGGGCAGAGCGTGCTCGACGCTGCCCTGGCCGATGGCCTGATGCTCAAGCACAGCTGCCGCACCGGCACTTGTGGCAGTTGCAAGGGCCAGGTGCTCAGCGGCGAGGTGGACCACGCCGACAGCCCGCTGGCAGTGCTCAGCGAAGCCGAGCGGGCCCAGGGCCTGGCGCTGTTCTGCTGCGCCAGGGCACGTTCCGACCTGGTCATCGACGCGCCGGAAGTCACCGAGCTGCGCGGCATCGGCATCCAGCAGATGGGCGTGCGCGTGGCCAGCCTCGACAAGGTCAGCCACGACGTGGCGGTGCTGCGCCTGATGCTCGCGCCGGGCACCGCATTCGCCTACCTGCCGGGGCAGTACGTGCAGGTGCTGCTCAAGGACGGCAGCCGGCGCAGCTACTCGATGGCCACCGCAGCGGCGCGCGACAACCAGCTTGAGCTGCACATCCGGCACATGCCGGGCGGGGTGTTCAGCGGGCATGTGTTCAATGCGTTGCAGCCCAGGGCGATCCTGCGCATGGAGGGGCCGTTCGGTTCGTTCTACCTGCGCGACAGCCAACGGCCGATGGTATTGCTGGCCAGCGGCACCGGCTTTGCTCCGGTGCAGGCGCTGCTCGAGCAACTGCGCGAGCGCGGCGACAACCGCCGCCCGGTGTACCTGTACTGGGGCGGGCGGCGCCGTGAGGACCTCTACCGGCATGAACAGCTGCTGGCCTGGGAGGCGCAGTTGCCGTGGCTGCGCTACACCCCGGTGCTGTCCGAGCCGGGCCCGGCCTGCGACTGGCAGGGTGCCACCGGCTTCGTGCACCGCCAGGTGCTGCAGGACTTTCATAGCCTCAAGGACTTCGAGGTCTATGCCTGCGGCGCGCCGATCGTGGTCGACTCGGCGCGACGCGATTTCGTCGAGCAGCGGGGGCTGGAGCCCGCGCATTTTCATGCCGATGCGTTCGTGTAGCTCAGGCCGGGCGACCCCACGCACAGCGGGTGGGTGATCGCGTCACCGTCCTCGGCCTTCAGGGCCCTGGCCGGTGACGCCCCCATGCAGCCCGGATACAAAAAGTTACCTTGGGAAAACCCATTCAAATCAACCCATTAGGAAATTTACGGGATTCAGATACAAAAAATTTCAAAACTCCCGTGTACAGCTGAGGAAGGCCAGGGGTAATTTCTCCTACAAGCTGCGCGGTCAACTCTGCAATGGAATGCAGCCTGTAGCATCCCGGATCTTCATGCCTCCACCGGGGTTGCACCTACAACAATAGAGGGAGCTATCCGTGAACTGCATTTTCTGTGCAATCGCCAAGAAAGAAGCACCGGCTGCCGTTGTCTACGAAGACGAGCAGTGCCTGGCCTTTCTCTCGATTCAGCCGATCACTCCTGGCCATGTCCTGGTCATTCCCAAGGCCCACGCAAGCGGCCTGGGTGATATCCCTCCTCAAACCTGTGGCCACATGATGCGTGTGGGTCAACGGATGGCGGCCGCCCTGCGTGAAAGCGGCCTGAGCCTCGAAGAACAGCCCTGTGAAGGTATCAACCTGCTGCTGTGCGATGGCGCAGTGGCCGGGCAGACCGTAGGTCACGCGCACCTGCATGTGCTGGCCCGCTTTGTCGGTGACGGTTTCAACCTGGGTCATGCGGACCTCCCGATCGCCACGCCACAGGTGCTGGGCGAGCGCGCCGAGCAGATCCGCCGAGCCTTGGCCTCGCTACCACCGAACTGACTGCACCTCGCTCTGGTTCAACGGCACGCCCGCCACTAGCGGGTGAGTGTCTGGCTGTGCGCAGCCCGTAAATCAACAACCTATGGCTATCTACGCAAGGAGGCGAAGCTATGTATTGTCCTGTGGAAACTTAAGTCGTGCGCTGGGCTGAGTTGAATACTACAGATCACAATAAGAAGGGATTTCTCATGCCGTCACTCGCCAGTAACAAGGCTGACTTGCCTTCGGCAAGTATGCAGTTGGTCAAGGATGATTCCGCCGGTTCGGCCATCTACAGTTTCTATGATTCAGTCCTCCAGGAGTTGTGCCAGTCTGACAAGGTAAAGGTCAGGCAGGTGGTAACGCCTGCGCAATTCATCGAACTTTCTCGTGCCCGTAGCCGGTTGTATGGGCAGCGCAAGATCTATTACAAGACGCTGTTTGGCAACTCGGTCGACAACACCGTGTGCCTGGATGAATACGACCCGCGTTCCTATGTGTTTGCCTTTTATCATGATGGTGAAATCATCGGCACTCAGCGTATTACGCCGTTCCCTCACGAGTCGGGTGAGTTCATCAGCCATGAACAACTGGTGCAGTTCTCCGGGCCCAACTACGAGCACGAGTGCGTCGAACTTTCACGCCTGATCGTCGACAAGCATGCCCCGGTCAAGAACGTGGTCAACGGGCTGGCCATGACCGGTGCCTCGCTGGTGGCCCTGCAAGGCGGCTACAAGACGTTCATCACCTATGTGAAGCCACGGCTGGCGCCGAAGTTCGACAGCTTCGTGTTCGATCAGGACGGCATCTTCTTCCAGATCAAGGCCCGTGGCGATCACTACTACGCCCTGTACAAGGGCGATCTGATGCCGTCGGTCACGCCCTTCTTCGGCCTGCCCAGCTGCCCGGCAGACCTGAAGGACGTCGATGACCTGATTCGCCATACCTTGGCCGCCCGTCACGCGAGGCAGTCACTGGCGGGATAAGCATCACACAATAACGACAACATTGAGGTTGATCCAAGATGGAAGCCAGGAACAAAGAAGTGGTCATCGAGTTTTACGAGCGCATGTTTGGTCAGCGTGAACTGGCGGTTGCCGATACCTTGATTGCCGAGGACTACGTGCAGCACAACAACGTGTTCATTCCCCCGCGCCGCGAAGGCTTCAAGACCTACTTCACGCAGTTCTTCAAGACGTTCCCCGAGTCGGGTACCAGTATCGAGCGGGTCTGCGCCGAAGGCGATTATGTCTTCCTGTATGCCAAGCACTGGGCCAAGCACAGGTTCTTCACGGTGAACTACAAGGTGATCGATATCTACCGTGTTGAAAATGGTGTGCTGATGGAACACTGGGACACTATCGAAGGCCTGGGCTTCTTTTCCAAGTTCATCTACATCATCAAGTCCGTGCTGCGCCTGTAACGCCGTATTCGCCTGACCGTATAACACGTGTCATGAACGATTTATCAACACGCCAAGGAAGAGAGTGAAATGACTGAAGTGACCGCGTTTCGCAAAGAGCTCAAAGCCATCTGTGACGCCGAATGGGAAAAGATCAAGGCCGGCCGTTTCTTCCAGATGATGAAGCGTCCCGAACTGCAGCGTGAGCTGTACATCAAGTCGATTGTCCAGGTGTACCACTACACCAAGAACAACGCGATCAACCAGGCGGTGGCGTGCTGGAACCAGGACCACAAGAAGGTCGGCCTGCTGCGTTTCGCGATGAAGCATGCGCTGGAAGAACTGGGCCACGAAAACATGGCGTACAACGACCTGATCGCCATTGGCGTGGACCCGTCGGAGTTCGAGAAACCGATGCTGCCGGCCACCGAGGCGTTCTACGGCTACCTGGACTTCGTTTCCGTATGCCGCGGCATCATTCCGCGCCTGGGCTACAGCTTCTGGGCCGAGGACTGCTATGAGCACCTCGAACCTTTGATGGACGTGTGCAAGAACCATCTCAAGCTGACCGACCAGCAACTGACCTTCTTCGTCGCCCACGCGATCATCGACGAGAAGCACTCCGAGCAGGTCAACGCCGCCATCGACCGCTGGGTCGTGACCGACGAAGAAAAAGAGGCGGTCAAGCAAGTGGCCCGCACCACGGTCTACCTGATGGGCAAGATCCTCGAGTCGGTCGCCGACGAGTTCTGATTGATCGGCACCAGGCGTCCTCGCGCACCCCGCTGCGCGAGGACTTTTTCACATGGCGTGCACAACAATAAAAACGATTGGCTGGTCATGGCGTTTGTCGAACCGCCTGGCGGCCACGGTCAATCCACCAGGAGGTGCCATGAGTAGTAATAGCGACATGATTACCTGGGGCATGATGCTGCGCAAAATTCCCTCGATCACTCGGGCCATTCCTCGGCTCGTCAGGGGCCTCAAGGTTTCCAAACTCAAGGCCGATCAGCCCTGTGGCCTGGGCTGGGCCTTCGAACAGGCGGTTGCGCGCAACCCTCAAGGGCCGGCGCTGCTCTACAAGGACACGCGCTTCAGTTACGAACAGGTCAACCAGTGGGCCAACCGTTTCGCCCACTACCTGCTGGCCCGTGGCCTGAAAAAAGGCGATGTGGTAGGCATCTTCATCGAGAACCGCCCCGAATTGCTGGTCAGCGTACTGGCCGTGAGCAAGATCGGCGGCATCTGCGCCATGCTCAACACCTCGCAGACCAACAACGTGCTGATCCACAGCCTGGGCCTGGTCAACCCGTCGGCGATCATCGTCGGCCAGGAGCTGGTGCCATCGTTCGAGGCGGTGCGCGACGAGGTGGCCATCGACAGGCAGCGCACCTTTTTCCTGGCCGACACCGACACCACGCGCGATGCCGGCACCGCCCCCGAGGGCTACGTCAACCTGACCCTTGCCAGTCAGGGGCACGCTACGGCCAATCCGGCGACTACCCAGCAGGTCTACCTCGACGACGCCTGCTTCTACATCTACACCTCCGGCACCACCGGCCTGCCCAAGGCCGGGGTGTTCAAGCATGGGCGCTGGATGAAGGTCTACGGCAGCTTCGGCATGATCGCCCTGGACATGCGCCCCGATGACATCGTCTATTGCACCTTGCCGCTGTATCACGGCACCGGCCTGTGCGTGAGCTGGGGTTCGGCATTGGCCGGTGCCTCGGGCTTCGCCATCCGCCGCAAGTTCAGCGCCAGCCAGTTCTGGGAAGACACGCGCAAATTCAAGGCCACCACCATCTGCTACGTCGGTGAACTGTGTCGCTACCTGATCGATCAGCCTGCGGCCGGCAACGATGGCGATAACCCGGTGGTGAAGATGATCGGCAACGGCCTGCGTCCGGGCGTGTGGCTCGACTTCAAGAAACGCTTCAACATCGAGCGGGTCTGCGAGTTCTACGCCGCCAGTGACGGCAACATCGGCTTTACCAACATCCTCAATTTCGAGAACACCATCGGCTTTGCCATCAACGCCTGGTCGCTGGTGGAGTACGAACACGACACCGGCGAACCACGGCGCAACGCCGACGGATTCATGCAGAAGGTCGGCAAGGGCGGTCAGGGCCTGTTGCTGGCCAAGATCGACGACGACGCCCCGTTCGATGGCTACACCGACCCGGAGAAGAGCAAGAAGGTGGTGCTCTACGACGTGTTCGAAAAGGGCGACCGCTACTTCAACAGCGGCGACCTGATTCGCGATATCGGCTTTGGCCATGCCCAGTTCGTCGACCGCCTGGGGGATACCTTCCGCTGGAAGGGCGAGAACGTCTCCACCACCGAAGTCGAGAACATCATGGTGCAGCACCCCCACATTGCCGAAGCCGTGGCCTACGGGGTGGAAATCAAGAACACCAACGGTCGCGCCGGGATGGCCGCCATCACCCCGTCGACGCCGCTGGAGCAACTGGATTTCTGCGACCTGCTGCGCTTCGTCAAGAGCCAGATGCCTCACTACGCGGTGCCGATGTTCCTGCGCGTCAAGACCTGCATGGAAACCACCGGCACCTTCAAGTACCAGAAGACCAAGCTCAGAAGCGAAGCCTTCGACCCCAGCCAGACCGGCGAAGACCCGGTGTATGCCTGGCTGCCGGGCACCGAAACCTACGTGCGGGTGACCGATCAGGTGCTGCAGGACATTCATGGCGGCAAGTTCCGCTACTGAAGGGCAACCGCGCCAGCGGCGCACCGCGAGGCCTGCCTGCATGCATGCGCAAGGCTGCTCACTGGAGCGGGCGGCCTTGCGATCCACTTTCAGCTTCACCGCCCTGCAACTTCTGCCTGCCGGACTCTGCAGCAGCCCGTCGTGACCCCCACCGCTTGATTGCGCGCCTGATGCTCTGCCCCTTGCGGTACAGGGCATTCCGGAGTACAGCTGATGGCAGGATGCCTTCAGTTGTGGCATCGCAGGAGCGTTTCATGATGTCGACCCCCTTACTGCCGGTGCCGCTGCCGCACAAGCGTGACGTGCGCCTGGCCGTGCTGCTGTTGCTGGTGATCTGCGTATCGCTGGCATCGCTGACGGCCTGGAAGATATGGGCTGCACGTCAGCGCGCGCTGAACGAGGTTCAGGTACACAGCCTCAACCTGACCCAGGCACTGGACACCTATGCCGAGGGCATCATCCGCCAGAGCTCGATGATGCTGCTGGGCCTGAGCGAGCGGCTCGAAGTCGATGGCGGCGGGCCGCAGCAACTGGCGCGCCTGGCCGGGCTGGTGGAGGAGCAGAACGAACTGCTGACGCAACTGCATGGGCTGACCATCTATGGCCCGACGGGCGAATGGCTGATGTCGACCAACGGCCCGATTCCGGACGGTGCGAACAGCGCCGACCGCGAGTTCTTCATCCACCATCGCGACAACCCGTCCCGCGAGGTGTTCATCGGCCCGCCGATCCGCAGCCGCTCCACCCAGGACTGGGTGATCACCGTCAGCCGGCGTTTCGAGCAGCCCGGGGGGCAGTTCGCCGGGGTAATCGCGGTGACCCTGGGGGTGGAGAACTTTCTGCGCCTGTTCGGCAAGATCGACGTGGGCAAGGACGGTGCGATCGCGCTCACCTACACCAGTGGGCGCATCCTGGTGCGCTACCCGTTTCGCGAGCAGGACATGGGCCGCGACTTTTCCCGGTCGCCGATCTACACCCGCTACCTGGTGGAAAACTCGGTGGGCACGGCTTCGTTTGCCTCGAGCCTGGATGGGGTGGAGCGCCTGTATGCGTTTCGCAAGAACGAGCACCTGCCACTGGTGACCACCGTGGCCATCGGCAAGCGCGAGGCCCTGGACGCCTGGCGCATGGAAGCGTGGCTGACGGTGGGGCTGGTGCTGGCGTTGCAGGGGGTGATTGCGGTGATTGGTCGGCTGCTGATCCGTGACATGCGCCATCGTGCCGAGATGGATGCGCAACTGCTGGTGGCGCGCGAAGAACTGCTGGCCACCAACCGGCAGCTGGCGGTGCTGGCCACCCACGACACGCTCACCGGGCTGGCCAACCGCCGGCGTTTCGACGAGGTGCTGGCCAGCGAAGTGCGGCGTGCCCAGCGCGAGGCCCAGCCGCTGGCGCTGCTGCTGATCGATATCGATCATTTCAAACGCTTCAATGACGCCTACGGACACATTGGCGGTGACGAATGCCTCAAGGCGGTGAGCGCCTTGCTGCGCGAGTGCGTGCGCCGCCCGACGGATGTGGTGGCGCGTTATGGCGGGGAAGA
The DNA here is from genome assembly GCF_029960155.1 of Pseudomonas sp. PS01300. Lineage (NCBI taxonomy): Bacteria > Pseudomonadati > Pseudomonadota > Gammaproteobacteria > Pseudomonadales > Pseudomonadaceae > Pseudomonas > Pseudomonas sp. PS01300. The sequence goes on from NZ_JASCPN010000031.1 coordinate 39,880, forward strand.
GCTGGCGATGGTGCTGCCCAATACCGAGGTGGCGGGCGCGGTGGTGGTGGCCGAGACGGTGCTGGCGCGGTTGGCCGAGCTGAACATCGTGCATGCTGGCAGCCCGTTCGGGCGGGTGTCGGTGAGTATCGGCGTGGCAGGCATGGCGGGGCAGGGCGAAACGCCCCTGGCGCTGGTGGCGGCGGCCGATCAGGCGCTGTATGCGGCCAAGGCGGCGGGGCGTAATCGGTGTGTGGTGTTCGAGGGGGGCGGTGCCGCCCATCGCGGGTCAAGCCCGCTCCCACAGGGCTAGCGCAAGCCTCTGTAGGAGCGGGCTTGGCCCGCGATGTGCCTCGAATCTCCGGCGCCTGAACTGCCCCCTTCGCTGGCAAGCCAGCTCCCACAGGTGCTGCACGGGCCTAAAGGTCACCGCCTTCCCCTGTAGGAGCGGGCTTGGCCCGCGAAGAGGCCCTCACAGACGACACAAAAAGCCTTATTGCCCCAACCACTGCGGCGTATTGAAGTTGCTCAGGCGCCGGTCCTCCTCTGAACACTCCACTGCCTGCAACGGATGCTCCAGCAACGCCCGCAGCAGGCTGCGCTCACCGGCCTGCCATGCCGCCTGCAAGCTCGCCTGCTGGCGCACCGGGATCACGCAGAACATCGGCTGCCACTGCTGGCCCTGACGCACCATCGCCGCGCAGTCCCCGGTGACCGCCACGCTCAGCAACTGCTCGAGCAACCCGCGCTCGATCAGCGGTGCATCACACGCCAGCACCACCAGCCAGGCATGCCGCGCCACCGCAAGCCCGGCCAGCACCCCGGCCAGCGGCCCGGGAAACCCAGGCTCGGCATCGCCCACCAACTGGTCGGCAAACGCCCGATAGGCGTGCTGGTTGCGATTGCAGGAAAGGATCAGGTCATCGCTCAGGTCACGCACCACGGCGTGCACGTGCGCGATCAGCGGGCGGCCCTGCCAGGACAGCAGGCCCTTGTCCTGCCCGCCCATGCGCTGGCCACGGCCGCCGGCCAGCAAAAGAATGGAGCAGGGGGGAAGTACGGCGGCGGTCATTGCAGGGTTCCAGTCCATAAGCGGGCTAGCACCATCCCATGACCGCCGCGCGGCTGTCCATCAGCTTTGTTCGACCACCGCAGGGTCGGCCTGGGCGTCACGCCGGCGCCAGCCGGTCACGCGCATCACCACCACGAAGAACACCGGCACGAACACGATCGCCAGCGTGGCGCTGAGCATGCCGCCGATCACCCCGGTGCCGATGGCCTGCTGACTCGCCGAGCTGGCGCCGGTGGCAATCGCCAGCGGCACCACGCCCAGGATGAACGCCAGCGAGGTCATCACGATGGGCCGCAGGCGCAGGCGCGCGGCCTGCACGGTGGCCTCGACCAGGTCATGCCCTTCGTCCACCAGGCTCTTGGCGAACTCGATGATCAGGATCGCGTTCTTCGCCGACAGGCCGATCAGGGTGATCAGGCCGACCTTGAAGAACACATCGTTGGGCATGTCGCGCAGGGTCACCGCCAGCACCGCACCGAGCACGCCCAGCGGCACCACCAGCAGCACCGAGGTAGGGATCGACCAGCTTTCGTACAGCGCCGCCAGGCACAGGAACACCACCAGCAGCGACAGCGCCATCAGCATCGGTGCCTGCGCCCCGGACAACTGCTCCTGCAGCGACAGCCCGGTCCATTCCAGGCCAAAGCCCAGCGGCAGGGCATCGACCAGGCGCTGCACCTCGGCCATCGCCGCGCCCGAGCTGTAGCCCGGTGCCGGCTCGCCCGACACGGCAATGGCCGGGTAGCCGTTGTAGCGGGTCAGTTGCACCGGCCCCGATACCCACTGCGCCTGGGCGAAGGCCGACAACGGCACCATCTTGCCGCTGGTGTTGCGCACGTGGATCTTGAGCAGGTCCTCGACCTGGCTGCGCTGGTCGCCCTCGGCCTGCACCACCACTCGCTGCATGCGGCCCTGGTTGGGGAAGTCGTTGACGTAGGTCGAGCCGATGGCCGTGTTGAGCACCGTGCCGATGTCGTCGAACGACACGCCCAGCGCGTTGGCCTGCTTGCGGTCGATCAGCAACTGCACCTGCGGGCTTTCGGCCAGGGCGCTCTCGCGCACGTTGGCCAGCACCGGGCTTTTCGCGGCCTCGGCCAGCAACTGGTCACGCGCCGCCATCAGCCCGGCATGGCCCACGCCGGCACGGTCCTGCAGGCGGAACTCGAAACCGGTCGAGGTGCCCAGGCCATCCACCGAGGGCGGCAGCACCGCATAGGCCACCGCGTTCTTGAACTGGCTGAAGGCGATGTTGGCGCGCTCGGCGATGGCCTCGGCGCTGTCCTTGGCGGTGCGCTCGGACCAGTCCTTGAGCGTGGTGAACACCAGCGCCGCGTTCTGCCCGCTGCCCGAGAAACTGAAGCCCAGGATCACCGTGGTGTTGCCCACGCCAGGTTCGCCTGCGCTGTGCGCCTCGATCTGCTCGGCCACCTGCACGGTACGGTTGCGGCTGGCGCCGGGCGGCAGCTGCACGTCGGTGATGGTGTAGCCCTGGTCTTCGGTGGGCAGGAACGAGGAGGGCAGCTGGCTGAAGGTCCAGCCCAGCGCCACCAGCAGCAGGCCATACACCACCAGGTAGCGGCCGCTGCGCTGGATCGCGTGCATCACCCAGCGCTGGTAACCGTTGCTCATGCCTTCGAACTTGCGGTTGAACCAGCCGAAGAAACCGCGCTTGACGTGGTGTTCGCCCTTGGCGATCGGCTTGAGCAGGGTGGCGCACAACGCCGGGGTCAGGCTCAGGGCAAGGAACGCCGAGAACAGGATCGATACCGCCATCGACGCCGAGAACTGCTGGTAGATCACCCCCACCGAGCCCTGCATGAACGCCATCGGCACGAACACCGCCACCAGCACCACGGTGATGCCGACGATGGCGCCGCTGATCTGCTGCATGGCCTTGCGCGTGGCTTGCTTGGGCGGCAGGCCTTCCTCGGCCATGATCCGCTCGACGTTCTCCACCACCACGATGGCGTCGTCCACCAGGATGCCGATGGCCAGCACCATGCCGAACAGGGTCAGCACGTTGATGGAGAAGCCCAGCGTCAGCATCACCGCGAAGGTGCCCATCAGCGCCACCGGCACCACCAGGGTCGGGATCAGCGTGTAGCGGATGTTCTGCAGGAACAGGAACATCACCAGGAACACCAGCACCATGGCCTCGATCAGGGTGTTGATCACCTGTTCGATCGACACCTTGACGAACGGCGAGGTGTCATACGGGATGTCGTACACCGCCCCGGGCGGGAAGTAGCGCGACAGCTCGTCCATCTTGGCCTTGACCAGGGTTGCGGTCTGCATGGCGTTGGCACCGGGCGCCAGCTGCACGCTGAAGGCGGTGGACGGCTTGCCGTTCAGGCGCGTGCCGTACTGGTACTCCTGGGCGCCGATCTCGACCCGCGCCACATCACCCACGGTGACCCGCGAGCCATCCGGGTTGGCGCGCAGCACGATGTCGGCGAACTCCTGGGGCGTCGACAGCTGGCCCTTGATCAGCACGTTGGCAGTGATTTCCTGGGTCGGGCTGCCGGGCAGGTCGCCGATGCTGCCAGGGGCCACCTGGGCGTTCTGCGCGGCAATCGCAAGGTTCACGTCCTCGGGGGTGAGGTTGAAGCCGATCAGCTTCTGCGGGTCGAGCCAGATACGCATGGCGCGTTCCGAACCATAGAGCTGCGCCTTGCCCACGCCCGGTACGCGGCGCACCTCGTTCATCACGTTGCGCGCCAGAAAGTCGCTCAGCGCGGTTTCGTCGAGGCGGTCATCGTCGGCGGTCAGGGTCACCAGCATCAGGAACCCGGTGGAGATCTTCTCCACCTGCAGGCCCTGCTGGGTCACCGCCCGCGGCAGGCGCGACTCGACGATCTTCAGGCGGTTCTGCACATCGACCTGGGCCAGTTCCGGGTTGGTGCCCGGCTGGAAGGTCGCCGTTACCGTGGCGCTGCCCAGGCTGCTGGTGGACTGGAAGTACAACAGGTGATCGGCGCCGTTGAGCTCCTGCTCGATCAGGCTGACCACGCTCTCGTCCATGGTCTGCGCCGAGGCACCGGGGTATACCGCGTACACCTCGATCTGTGGCGGCGCCACGTTGGGGTACTGGGCCACCGGCAACTGCGGGATGGCCAGCGCACCGCCCAGCAGGATGAACAGCGCGACCACCCAGGCGAACACCGGGCGGTCAATAAAGAACTGCGGCATGGATCAGGGCCTCACTGGGCGGTGGTCTGGGCGATGGGGGCAGCCGTGTCGGTGGCGGGGGTCACGCTCACCTGGTCACCCACCTTCACGTGCTGCAGGCCTTCGGTGACGATGCGATCGCCCGGGGCCAGGCCCTCGGTGACGATCCAGCGGTCCTGCTGCACGCTGCCCAGCACCACGGCGCGCTCGCTCACGCGCTGCTCGGCGTCCACCAGCAGCACCCGCGGCAGGCCCGCGCTGTCACGCAGGATGGCCTGCTGCGGCACGCTGATGCCCTTGGGCTGCACTGCCTGTTCCAGGCGCACGCGGATGAAGCTGCCGGGCAGCAGGTCCAGGTCGGGGTTGGGGAACTCGCTGCGCAGGGTGATCTGGCCGGTGCTCGGGTCCACGCTGATGTCGGAGAACAGCAGCTTGCCCGCCAGCGGGTAAGGGGTGCCGTCATCCTGGATCAGCGTGGCGCGGGCCTGGTCCTGGCCCACCTGCTTGAGCTCGCCGGCACGCAGGGCACGGCGCAGGGCGTTGATCTCGCGGGTCGACTGGGTCAGGTCGGCATGGATCGGGTCGAGCTGCTGAATGATCGCCAGCGGGGTCGATTCGTTCTGCCCTACCAGCGCGCCCTCGGTCACCAGGGCACGGCCCACGCGCCCGGAAATCGGCGCGGTCACGGTGGCATAGCCCAGGTTCAGGCGCGCACGCTCGAGCGCGGCCTTGGCCGCTGCCACTTCGGCGTCGGCCTGCATGGCGGCGGCGCGCGCGTTGTCGTGCTCCTGGCGGCTGATCGCGTCGATCGAAATCAGCTCGGCGTAGCGCTGGTCCTGCAGGCGCGCCTGAAAGCGCGTGGCCTCGGCCTTGGCCAGGTTGGCGCGGGCGCTGTCGTAGTCGGCCTTGAACGGTGCCGGGTCGATGCGAAACAGCACGTCGCCCTGTTTCACGTCGCTGCCCTCACGGTACACCCGCTTGAGCACCACCCCGGCCACCCGCGCGCGCACCTCGGCGATGCGTGGCGCCAGGATGCGCCCCGACAGCTCGGTGCTGATGGCCAGGGGTTGCTCGCGCACGGTTTCGACGCTGACGGCGGGCTTGGGGGCTTGTTCTTCGGCGGGCGGCTTGCTGTCGCAGCCGGCCAGGGCCAGGCTCAGCAGCAACAGGGGCGCCAGGGTACGCAGACGGACGGGGCTTGAACTGGGCATGCGGATCTTCCATAAATGACCCGGCAATGCTAAGGCAGCCGCGCTACAGGCAGTTGTTAAGCTATGTAGGGCGAGTGTGAAAAAGTGTGAAGAATTTCGCGACCTGCGAATAAGCGCTATATCCTGCCTGACTTTCCCGGCCTTTCAAACTACCCATGCCCACTATCCTTCTGGTCGAAGACGACTGCGCCCTGAGCGAACTGATCGCCAGCTACCTGCAACGCAATGGTTTCAGCGTCAGCGTGATTGCGCGGGGGGACCACGTGCTGGAAGAGGCGCGGCGCAGCAAACCCGACCTGGTGATCCTCGACCTGATGCTGCCGGGCCTGGACGGCCTGCAGGTGTGCCGGCAACTGCGCGCCGAATCGCTGCTGCTGCCGATCCTCATGCTCACCGCCCGCGACGACAGCCACGACCAGGTGCTGGGCCTGGAGATGGGCGCCGACGACTACGTCAGCAAGCCGTGCGAGCCGCGCGTGCTGCTGGCGCGGGTGCGGACCCTGCTGCGGCGCAGCAGCATCAACGAGCCGCATCTCGAGAGCGACCTGATCGTGATCGGCGGGCTGCGCATCGACCTGGCCGAACGCACCGTGCTGTGGCGCGACCAGACGGTGGAGTTGTCCAGCGGCGAGTTCAACCTGCTGGTGGTGCTGGCGCGCAATGCCGGCAGCGTGCTCAGCCGCGACTGCATCCTGCAGCAGTTGCGCGGCATCGAGTTCAACGGCACCGACCGCTCGGTGGACGTGGCCATCTCCAAGCTGCGGCGCAAGTTCGACGACAGCGCCGGCGAGGCGCGCAAGATCAAGACGGTGTGGGGCAAGGGCTACCTGTTCAGCCGAGTCGAGTGGGAATTCTGAGGAGCGGCCACGGCCATGCTGAAAATTCTGGTACGCCTGTATCTGGTGACCATCGTCGCGTATGCCGGGTCGATCTTCCTGATCCCCGAACTGATCCTGCATGTGTTCCATGACCGCTACATCGCCTACAACCAGGACCAGGCGCGGGGCGTGCAGCGCCTGATCGTCAACCAGTTCCACCTCAAGCACCGCGACAGCTGGCCCCAGGTGGCCGAGGCGCTGAATACCGATTTCGCCCCCCTCAGCATCGAGCTGCGCCGGCGCGCCGACCTGGACCTGAACGCCGAGGAGCAGGCGCACCTGCAGGCCGGCCAGTACGTGGTGCGCCTGGGGGAGTGGGGCTATTACGAAACCGCCCTGGCGCCGCTGGACAGCGAGTGGATGGTGGTGCTGCGCAACCCGCCGGACCCGGCGGACATCTACCTGCTGTCGTGGGGCATCACCGTGCTGATCGGTGCGGCGCTGCTGGGCTGCCTGCTGTTCTGGGTGCGCCCGCACTGGCGTGACCTGCAGCGGCTCAAGGCCACGGCGCAGCGCCTGGGCGAAGGCAACCTGGCGGAGCGCACGCTGATCTCGCCACGCTCGAACATCGGCGCGCTGGCCAAGGTGTTCGACACCATGGCGGCGGATATCGAATGCCTGCTGACCCAGCAGCGCGAGTTGCTCAATGCGGTGTCGCATGAGCTGCGCACGCCGCTGACCCGCCTGGATTTCGGCCTGGTGCTGCTGTACGACGAAATGCCCCCGGCCAGTCGCAAGCGCCTGCTGGAACTGGTGGGGCACGTGCGCGAGCTGGATGCGCTGGTGCTTGAGCTGCTGTCGTACAACCGCTTGCAGAATGGCCAGGGTGGCGAGCGGGTGGAGGTGGCGCTGCCCGAGTTCGTCGACAGCATCCTGGGCAGCTATGCCGAAGAGCTGGATGGGCGCGGGGTGAGCCTGGAGGTGCGTGCCGAGCCGGATCTGCCGCGCTTTGTGCTGGACCCGCGGTTGACGGCGCGGGCGGTGCAGAACCTGATCCGCAACGCCATGCGTTATTGCGGGCAGCGCATCCTGCTGCGCCTGAGCGTGGATGCCAAGGGCGCGTGCGTGCTGACCGTCGAGGATGACGGCATTGGCATTCCGCAGGAGGAGCGCGAGCGCATCTTCCAGCCGTTCTACCGCCTGGATCGCAGTCGGGACCGTGCCACGGGCGGGTTTGGCCTGGGGTTGGCGATCAGCCGTCGGGTGATCGAGGGGCAGGGTGGCACCCTGACGGTGGGGCAGTCGGCGTTGGGGGGGGCACAGTTTCGCATCTGCTTGCCGCGGGGGCGGTAGGGGCCGCTGCGCGGCCCATCGCGGGTCAAGCCCGCTCCCACAGGTTTTGCACAGGCCCCGGGTCCCCACGGTACCTGTGGGAGCGGGCTTGCCCCGCGATGGGCTCACCACGATCTTGCAGATCTTTACGCGGTCCTTGAGTCACCACCTGTGGGAGCTGGCTTGCCAGCGAAGAGGGCGGCACTGACAACCCCCCGCAGTCGAATTCACGGCCCCGGCCGCTGCGGCCGCACCGACACCCCGAACGCATTGCCCATGCGCTGCCCCGTGGCCGACTGGTTGAACAACCCCAGCTGGTTCGGCGCGCGCCGGCTCACATCCACCTCCATCGCCTTGCGGTTGGCCTGCGCCGCGCGCTGCCCATTGCCGTTCTGCAACTGGCGCGTCAGGCAGTCGTACGCCAGCGCCCGCGCCTGGCCCACCTGCACGTCGATGCAACCCTCGTCCTGACCCGCCTGCACCACGCCACTCGACAGGCCACTCAGCAGACCGGCAACCAGCCACAACCCCGCGATTCGACAGCCCATGTCCATGCCTTCCCTGAAGCGGTTTCCCCCAGTCTAGCCCCAGGCGACTTCCCACATCGTTAAGGTTTTTTGCCTACCGCTGTCACATCAGATTCATACACAGGCCCCACGATGGCGACTTTCGGGGGAGACACCGGTTTGCGCCACTGCCTTGCCAGAATCGCCGTGCTGCTGTTGGCCGTACTGGCGATGCCGGTGCACGGCGCAGGCCCGATCCGTTTCGACATACCGGCCCAGCCACTGGACGAGGCGCTGCACGCCTTCGGCCAGCAGAGCGGCATGGCGGTACTGGTGGACCGGGAGCTGACCGCACGCCAGCGCTCGATGCCGCTGAGCGGCGCGTTCAGCGCCCGCGACGGCCTGCGCAGGCTGCTCGAAGGCACCGGGCTGATGGCCCGCTACAGCGGCGCCGAGGCCTTCACCGTGCAGCGCGTGGCACTGCCGGCAGCCGCGCCGAACCCGCGTGCCACAGGCGGGGCCGGCGCGGCCGGCAATTATGCGCGCACGCTGCAACGCGCCGTGGAACAGGCGCTGTGTGCCAGCGCGCTGGCACGCCCAGGCCATTACCGGGCCGCGGTGCAGGTATGGATCGACGCCCGCGGGGTGCTGGCCCAGAGCCGCCTGCTGGCCTCCACCGGCGATCACCGGCGTGACAGCGCGCTGGTCGAAAGCCTGCGCGCCCTGCGCCTGGAGCGGCCACCGCCCTCGGCGCTGGCGCAACCGGTGACGCTGCTGCTGTTGCCCGATACACGCATGGACTGCCCTTAATCGCATGGAGGCTAGGCAGTATGAATACACCTCTGGTCACGTTGTTCCTGACCTCTTACGACGAGTTCAAGGTGCGCCTCAAACGCCGCCTGGGTTCGGACGACCTGGCCTGCGACGTGCTCCAGGAAACCTACCTGCGGGTCGACCGCATGCAGGCCACCCACGCGCTGCACAAGCCCAATGCCTACCTGTACCGGATGGCCCTGAACATCGCCGCCGACCGGCGCCAGGCCGACGCCCGGCTGCTCACCGGCGCCGAGGTCGAAGACCTGCTGCAGGTGGCCGAAGACCAGGACCCGGCGCGCATCGTCGGCGGCCAGCAGGAAATCCAGTGCCTGCTCGGCGCACTCTACGAACTGCCGGCACGGCGCCGGCGTATCTTCATTGCCGCGCGCCTGGAGGAAGCCTCGCACCTGGAAATCGCCCAGCGCTTCGGCATCTCCACGCGCATGGTCGAGAAGGAGCTCAAGGCCGCACTGGGTTACTGCGCCACGCGGCTGGAAAGAAAAGTGTTCCAGCGGTTCGGTCCCGGTGCGGGAAAACCGTCTTGAACAATACACAGCGCCATTTTGATGCAGGCCCCTCAGACCATGACACCCCAGACTTCGGCTGAACCCAGCCTGCACAGCCAGGCCCAGGACTGGTTGCTGCTGCTTACCTCAGGGCGCGCCACCGTCGCCGACGCACGCGCCCTGCGCCAGTGGTGCGCACAGAGCCCGGCGCACGCCCAGGCCTTCGAGCAGGCCCGCCAGCTGTGGCAGCAGCTGGAGCCGGCGGCGCGCCAGGCCGAGCGCGTGGTGCCCCTGCGTACCCTGGGGCGCCGTGCGTTTCTGGGTGGCGCGCTGGCGGCCTCGGCAGCCTTCGTGCTGCTGCGCAGCAACCTGGTGGACGGGCTCGGCACGCCAGCGGCAGACTTTCACACCGGCGTCGGCGAGCAGCGGCGCATCGACCTGACCCAGGGCATCGCGCTGGAGCTCAACACCCAGACCCGCATCAACCGCAGCGGCGAAGCAATCGCCCTGCTCGAAGGCGAGGTCGAGGTGCTGGCCCAGGCCCCGGTGCAGGTGCAGGCCGGGCAGGCCTGGGTGTCGGCCCAGGCCGGGCGCTTCAATGTGCGCCACACCGATTCGGCCGTGTGCGTCACCTGCCTGCAGGGCCAGGTGCAGATTCTCTGGCAGGGCCGCAGCTTGCCCGTGCCCGCCGGCCAGCAGCTGCGTTACGACGCCCGCAGCGCCGGCAGCGCGCAGCCGTTCGATGCCGAACAGGTAATGGCCTGGCGCGAGCAGCGGCTGGTGTTCCATGACGCGCCGCTGAGCCAGGTGATCGACGAAATCAACCGCTACCGCCCTGGCATGCTGGTGCTGCTCAACCCCAGCCTGGGGCGACGCAAGGTGCAGGCGCGCTTCAGCCTGGCGCAGCTGCCAGGGGTGGCGCAGCTGATCCGCGATGCCTACGGCGCACGCTGCACCGAACTGCCCGGTGGCGTGGTGCTGCTCAGTTGAGCGGCCCCAGTACCTGGCGGTAACGCTGCGGGCCCTGGGCGCTCTGGCGCAGCAGTTCGATCTCGAGCCCCGGCGGATTGTCCCGGGCCTCGCCGGTCAGGTGCCGCCAGCCCTTGCCCGGCTCCCACACCCGCAGGTTGAATTCAGCCACATCCTCCAGTACCGCCACCCGGCCGGCAGGCGCCGGTAGCGGGAAGCGGTCGCGTGCCGGCGCCGCGGCGCGGTACAGCGTGCCACCCTGCAACCACCAGCGCACGCGCATCAGGCCGTCGTCGGCGGTGCTGCTGCGAATCAGCTCCAGGCGTGCCGGGCGCCCGTCGCTGGCCTGCACCCGCACCGCAGGCAGCGGTTTTTCGCTGGGCGGGTCCATGCCCGCCAGCACCGGCTCGGCCAGTTCGCTGCTGGCACGCAAGGCCAGGTCCCGCTCCAGCTGGTTGAACACCCGCAGCAGGGCGCGGGCCTGTTCGGTGCTGTCCTTGACGTGGCGGTCGGCGCGGCTGACGCTGTCCAGCCCGCGCCAGGCCACCAGGCTGACGATGGCCATCAACAGGATCGCCACCATCACCTCGATCAGGGTGAACCCGCCTTGCGGGTGGCGCCTCATGGCTGGTGCACCTCGACACGGCCGGCGGCATCGCGGCGCACTTCGATCTGCTGCTGGCCGCTGACCAGGCGCAGGGTCAGCGGCTCGCCGATCCATTCCGGGTCGATGCGCACGGCCCGCTGCGGGGTGCGCTGCACCGTCACCGGCGCGGCCTGCCAGGGGCGCGGGCGCAGCAGCGGGTCGCTGTCCAGCGCCGCGCCGGCCCGCACAAAACGGTAGCCGTCGCGGTCGGCCTGCCAGAGCAGGGCGCGGCCATCGGCCTGCACCTCGCTCTGGGCCACCAGCAGCAATTGCGCCAGGCGCTCGGCGTCTTCGCGCAGCGCCCTGGCCGGGTCGGGGCGGATGTTCAGGCTGATGGCGGCGCTGGCGATGCCGACGATCACCAGCACCACCATCAGTTCGATCAGGGTAAAGCCCTGTTGTGGATGGCTGCGTTGCATGGGGCGATGCCTCCTTGGCTGGTGACAGCGTGCACGGCGAAGATGATCGTCGTGTGAAACAAAAGCGTGAGAATCGGCGCGTATGCTCGGGCCAGGAACCACACGGAGACCGTTCCCCATGGCACTAGCATTCAAACCCGTGGCTGCCCCGCAACTGGTCCAGGGCGCGGCGCTGCTCGCGGCGCTGGCCGGGCTCGCGACCTGGGGCACGTTGCTCTGGACGCCCACCCCCCAACCGGTGCCGGCTGCCATGGAGCAGACCCTATCGGCACCCCCGGCCGCCGCCGGGCAGTGGTTCGCCAACCTGCCGGCGCAGGTCGACATCAGCCTCAGCGGGCTGCTGGCCGGCAGTGCCGGTGCGGTGGCCATCGTCTCGCTCAACGGCGGCGCGCCACAGGCCGTGCAGGTGGGCGAGCAACTGGCGCAGGGGGTGCAACTGGTGGCCATAGAAGCCGATGCGCTGGTGATCGAGCGCGCCGGGGAGCGCAGCCGCATCGGCATCGCCCGACTGCCCGAAGGCCCCGCGCTGCCGCGCCTCATTCGCCCCTAGGCGCCTGGCCCAGCCAGCTCTCCAGGCGCGCCAGCGGCGGGCCTTCACGGTCACGCTCGAACACCTCCAGGCGCACCTGCAGCAGCCCACCGGGGCGGCTGTCGACCTGCTGCTCGCAGCGCAGGCGCAGGCGCCCCTGGTCGCACTCCAAGCGGCGCAGGCCCGGGGTTGCCTGGCCTTCCAGGCGCAGTTCGGCAAGGCGCGCCTGGGCCGAGAGCAGGGCCAGCGACTTGTCGCGCAGCAGGCCATTGCCCTGGGTCATCAGCCCGGCCGCGCGCACTGCAGCGGCCATCGCCACGGCCACGATGGCCAGCGCCACCAGCACTTCGATCAGGGTAAAACCGGCCTGTTGCGGGCGGCGTCTGCGCATGGGCATCTCGGTGTGGGCAAAGCTGCATCCTAGGGGGTCTGTCTGACCGATTGGCGACCGGAACTCCCGAGGATTTTCAATACCACTGACATATGCCCTTGCCACAATCGGCCCCCGAATCCCGCCAAGGAATGCCGAGATGTCGCTTACCTGCCCACGCCGTTCTGCCCCCCGTCGCCAACGCGGTTTCACCCTGATCGAGATCATGGTGGTGGTGGTCATCCTCGGGATCCTGGCAGCGATGGTGGTGCCCAAGGTGCTCGACCGCCCCGACCAGGCGCGTGCCACCGCCGCCCGCCAGGACATCGCCGGGCTGATGCAGGCGCTCAAGCTCTACCGCCTGGACAACGGCAGCTACCCCAGCGCCGCCCAGGGCCTCAAGGTACTGGTGGAAAAACCCGCCTCGGCCAAGCCCGGCACCTGGCGCGCCTACCTGGAGCGCCTGCCCAACGACCCCTGGGGCCGTCCCTACCACTACCTCAACCCCGGTGCCAACGGCGAGATCGACGTGTTCTCGCTGGGCGCCGATGGCGAGCCTGACGGCGACGGCGTGAACGCCGATATCGGCTCCTGGCAGCTGTAGGCGCCGTGATGAGACCGTCCGCGCAGCAACGCGGAATGGCGATCATCAGTGCCTTGCTGATAGCCGCCGTGGTGGCGGTGATCGCAGCGGGCATGATCAGCCGCCAGAGCGTATTCACCCGTGAGCTGGAAAGCCTGCAGCAGCGTGCCCAGGGGCAGGGCGTGCTGCAGGCGGGCCTGGCCTGGAGCCGTGAGGTACTGGCCGAGCAGCGCCGCGTCGACCCGCTGGTACGCCTCGACCAGGGCTGGGCGCGCCCCATCGCCGGCCTGCCGGTGGGCGAGCACGGCGCGGTGTTTCAGGGCCGGCTGGAAGACGAGCAGGGCAAGTTCAACCTGCGCAACCTGGTGGTCGAAGAGCAACCCGACGAGCAGGCCCTGGCCACCTTCGAGCGCCTGTGTGCACTGATCGGCCTGGCCGCGCCGGTGGCGCAGGCGATCGCGGCGCGGGTGATCGACGGCTACCCGCGCCGGCAGGCGCCCGTGGCCGAGGCGGTGCACGGCTTCGACAGTGGCCGCGCAACCTCGCCGGGTGCCGCTTCGCGCCCGGTGCCGGCACGCCGGCCGATGCTGCGCAGCCTCGACCAGCTGGCCGTGCCGGGGCTGGATGCCGAAGGGTTGGCGCGCCTGCGCCGAGTGGCCACGGTGCTGCCGGCCAACACCTGGATCAATGGCAACACCGCGTCCGCCGAGGTGCTGGCGGCGCAGGTGCCGGGCTTGAGCGTAGACAAGGCGCGCCAGCTGATCGCCGAGCGCGACGGCGGGCGCTGGTTCGTCAACCGCGGGGATTTCGTCAACCGCCTGCAGATGCCCCACGTGGTGCTCGAAAGCGTGCCGGTGGGCATTACCAGCGACTGGTTTCGCCTGCACGGCGCGGCCCGCAGCGGCTCGCGCGAGGTGCGCCTGGAGGCGCTGCTGCTGCGCGGGCAGGCGCCCCTGGCACAGGTTGTCTGGGCACGGGTGGGCGCATGAAGGCACAACTGCACATGGCATTGCCGCGGCTGGCGGCGCTTGAGGGCGGGGCGCGGGTCGGCTATCGGCAACTGGACCGCCAGGGCCGGACCGAGGCCGAGGGCGAGGCGGCGCAGGCGCAGCTCAAGAGCCTGGCGCGGGGCCGCGAGGTGCTGGCGTGGCTGCACCCGGACGACAGCCTGTGCACCGAGCTGGTACTGCCGCCGTTGCCGGCGGCGCGCCTGGGGGCGGCGGTGCAGTGCGCGGTGCAGGGCCTGATACTGGGCGATGTGCGCGCCGTGCATATCGCCCACGGGCCACGCGCAGCGGACGGGAAGGTGGCGGTGGCATGGCTGGGGCAGGCGGCATTGCAGGGCCTGGCGCAGTGGCTGTCGAATGCCGGCCTCAAACCCCGGGGCCTGTACCCGACCCCGGCAAGGGCCGGCGCATGCCCGGTGGCGAGCCTGCACAGCGGCCTGCGCGCCCCTGCCGCCGCACAGCACGGCTGGCCACGGGCACTCGCCCTGTGCGCCAGCGCCGCCATGATCTGGACCCTGGGCCTGAACCTCTACGCCGCGCGACTGGCCGACACCGGCCAGCAACTGCGCCAGCACATGCACCAGCAGGTACGCGCTGCCTACCCGCAGTTGCAGGTGATCCTCAACCCGCTGCAACAGGTACGCCAGCAGCTCGCCGCCGGCGACAATGGCGCGGTCGCACCCTTCAACCACCTGCTGCAAGCCGCCGGCAGCGCCATGCCGTTTCTGGCCGGCGCAGTCGAGCAACTGACCTACCACGACGGCGTGCTCGACCTGCAGCCACTGCCCGGCGCACCGCGGCCCCCGGCCGACAACGCCTGGCAAACACGGCTGGCGGCGCAGGGCATCGAGGCCAGCAGCAGCGACCACGGCTGGACCCTGCGCCCGGCGACCGCCACGGGCGAGGAGGTGGCCAATGTTGAGTAAGGCACGGCACCCCCTGCGCCGCCTGCGCCCCTGGTGGCACGGCCTGAGTGCGCGCGAGCGCCGCGCCGTGGCCCTGACCGCACTGCTGCTGGGCACCACGCTGTGGTGGCTGGTGCTGGTGCAGCCGGCACTGGCGCGCATCGCCCACTGGGAGGCCGAAACGCCCAGGCTGCGCAGCCAGGCGCAGACCCTCGACGGGCTGCTGGCCCAAACCCCCTCACTGCCGGGCGCCGCGCAACAGGCGCCGGCCCTGCGCCAGAGCCTGGAGCACGCCGGGCTGGGCGGCCATTACCAGCTTCAGGCGGTGGAGGGCGGCTGGCAGCTCGATCTTGTCCAGGCCCCCGCCGAGGCCGCCACCGCCTGGCTGCTGCAGGCCCCCGCACAACTGGGCCTGACGGTGGTGCACAGCCGCCTGCAACGCGACCCGCTGGCCGACCCCTCGGCCACGGCGTCGTTCTCCGGAATCGTTCGCTTGGACCAGGCGCAAGGCGCTAAGGAATCGTCATGATGTGCACCCAACTGCCGCGCCGACTGGCCGGCCTGGCTCCCCTGGTACTGGCACTGGCCCTGGCCGGTTGCAGCCAGCAGCCTGCGCAGCCACTGGCCAGCAGCGAGCTGGGCCGACCGCTGGCCAACGTGCAGCCCGGGCCGACCAGCCTGGAACGCCACGGCCTGCAGGCGCGGGTCGAGCCACAGCGCCCGACCCCGCGTGCCCCCGCCCACCGCGCCAGGCCCCACAGCGATGGCAGCGCCAGTGCCGCACCGGGCAACCCGCTGGGCGACCAGCCGGTGCAGCTGAACTTCGTCGACGCCGACATCCAGGCCGTGGTGCGCGCCCTGTCGCGGGCCACCGGGCGCCAGTTTCTGGTCGACCCGCGGGTCAAGGGCCAGCTGACCCTGGTGTCCGAAGGCGAGGTGCCGGCCACACGTGCCTACGCCATGCTGCTGGCGGCCTTGCGCATGCAGGGCTTCAGCGTGGTCGACGTGGGCGGGGTCAGCCAGGTGGTGCCCGAGGCCGACGCCAAGCTGCTGGGCGGGCCGATCAACAGCAAGGATGCCGGCACCGGCATGCTCACCCGCACCTTCCGCCTGCAATACGAGAACGCGGTCAACGTGATCCCGGTGCTGCGCCCCATCGTGTCGCCCAACAACCCGATCAACGCCTACCCCGGCAACAACACCGTGGTGGTCACCGACTATGCCGAGAACCTCGAGCGTGTGGCCCGGCTGCTCGACAGCATCGACATCCCCAGCGCCATCGACACCGACGTGGTGGCGATCCAGAACGGCATCGCCAGCGACATCGCGGCCATGGTCTCGGAGCTGCTCGAAACCCAGGGCAACGACCCCACCCAGAAGATCAGCGTGATCGGCGACCCACGCTCCAACAGCGTGGTGATCCGCGCCGGCAGCCCCGAGCGCACGCAACTGGCCCGCGACCTGATCTACAAGCTCGACAACGCACAGAACAACCCCAGCAACCTGCACGTGGTGTACCTGCGCAACGCCCAGGCCGGCAAGCTGGCCCAGGCCCTGCGTGGGCTGCTCACCGGCGAGAGCGACAGCAGCAGCGGTGACGACGCCCGCGCCAGGCTCAGCGGCGGTGGCCTGCTGGCAGGCAAGCAGAACGGCAGCGGCGCGGCGGCGAACACCGCGCAGACCACCAGCGCCACCCCGCCAGCCGCCACCTACGGGGCCAGCCTCGGCCAGGCCGGCAACGCCTATGGCAACGGTTCGCAGGGCAGCGAGCAGAACACCGCGTTTTCCGCCGGCGGGGTGACCATCCAGGCCGACGCCACCACCAACACCCTGCTGATTTCGGCACCCGACCCGCTGTACCGCAACCTGCGCGAGGTGATCGACCTGCTCGACCAGCGCCGCGCCCAGGTGGTGATCGAAAGCCTGATCGTCGAGGTCAGCGAAGACGACGCCAACGAATTCGGCATCCAGTGGCAGGCCGGCAACCTGGGCAAGAACGGCGTGTTCGGCGGCGCCAACCTGGGCGGTGCCGGGTTCAATCGCGGTGCCAGGAACAGCATCGACGCGCTGCCCCCCGGCCTGAGCGTGGGCGTGGTGGACGGCACGGTGAACATCCCCGGCATCGGCGAGGTGCTCGACCTCAAGGTGCTGGCCCGCGCCCTGACCAGCAAGGGCGGCAGCAACGTGCTGTCCACGCCCAACCTGCTGACCCTGGACAACGAGGCGGCGAGCATCTTCGTCGGCCAGACCATCCCCTTTGTCAGCGGCCAGTACGTCACCGATGGCGGCGGCACCAGCAACAACCCGTTCCAGACCATCCAGCGCGAAGAGGTGGGGCTCAAGCTCAACGTGCGCCCGCAGATCTCCGAAGGCGGCACGGTCAAGCTCGACATCTACCAGGAGGTCAGCAGCGTCGACGAACGCGCCTCCAGTGCCGCCGGCACGGTCACCAACAAGCGCGCCATCGACACCAGCATCCTGCTCGACGACGGCCAGATCATGGTGCTCGGCGGCCTGCTGCAGGACGGCTACACCCAGGCCAACGACGGCATTCCGTTTCTTTCCAGCCTGCCGGGGGTGGGCGTGCTGTTTCGCAACGAGCGCCGCGCCACCAGCAAGACCAACCTGATGGTGTTCCTGCGCCCCTACATCATTCGCGATGCCGAGGTGGGGCGCAGCATCACCCTCAACCGCTACGATTTCATCCGCCGTGCCCAGGGCGGGCTCAAGCCGGCCCATTCCTGGGCGCTGCCGGACGCGCAGATGCCGCTGCTGCCCAGCGCCGAGCAGGGCGTACCGCGCGCGGGCGCGGCCTTCGGCACCCCGCGTGCGGCGATCCGCGCCGTGCCGCTGGATGAAGTCGGGGTCGCCCGGTGAGCCGCCTGCCGTACGCCTGGGCCAAGGCCCAGCGCGTGGTGCTGCTGGCCGGCGAGCACGCCGCGCCGCTGCGCCTGTGCCCCTCGACCCCGGCCTGGGCGCTGGGCGAGGTGCGCCGCCAGTTCGGCGAGCAGGCCGCCGAGCAGGTCAGCGAAGACGAGCTCGACCGCCTGCTGACCAGCGCCTACAGCGACAACGGCGGCGCCGCAGCGGCGGTCGGCGCGGCCGAGAACGATGTCGACCTCGACCGCCTGATGCAGGACATGCCCGAGATCACCGACCTGCTCGACACCCAGGACGGCGCGCCGGTGATCCGCATGATCAACGCGCTGCTGACCCAGGCTGCCGGCGACGAGGCCAGCGACATCCACATCGAACCCTTCGAGACCCACTCGGTGGTGCGCTACCGGGTCGACGGCACCCTGCGCGACGTGGTCTCGCCGCGCAAGGCGCTGCACGCGGCGCTGGTGTCGCGGATCAAGATCATGGCGCAACTGGACATCGCCGAAAAGCGCCTGCCCCAGGACGGGCGCATCGCCCTGCGCGTGGCTGGCCGGCCCATCGATATCCGTGTGTCCACCGTGCCCACCGGGCATGGCGAACGGGTGGTGATGCGCCTGCTGGACAAGCAGGCCGGGCGTCTGCAACTGGAAACCCTGGGCATGGCCCCGGCGCTGCTGGCCCGCCTGGACGTGCTGATTCGCCAGCCCCACGGCATCGTGCTGGTCACCGGGCCCACCGGCAGCGGCAAGACCACCAGCCTGTACGCGGCGCTGGCGCGGCTCGATGCCAGCGTCAGCAACATCCTCACCGTCGAGGACCCGGTGGAATACGACCTGCCGGGCATCAGCCAGATCCAGGTGAATGCGCGCATCGACATGACCTTTGCCGTGGCCCTGCGCGCGATCCTGCGCCAGGACCCGGACATCATCATGATCGGCGAGATCCGCGACCTGGAGACCGCGCAGATCGCGGTGCAGGCCTCGCTCACCGGGCACCTGGTGCTGGCCACGCTGCACACCAACGACGCGGTGTCGGCGGTCAACCGCCTGCTCGACATGGGCGTGGAACCCTTTCTGCTGGCCTCGGCGCTGCTCGGCGTGCTGGCCCAGCGCCTGGTACGGCGGCTGTGCCCGCACTGCCGTCAGCCCGACCCGAATGCCCCCGGCCAGTTTCGCCCCCATGGCTGCGCCAGCTGCAACCACACCGGCTACAGCGGGCGTACCGGGATCCACGAGCTGTTCTGCATCGATGACCCGATTCGCGGCCTGATCCACCAGGGTGCCGACGAACAGGCCCTGCGCGCCGCAGCGCGCCAGGCCGGCATGCTGAGCATGCGCGAGGACGGCCAGCGCTGGGTCGACAGCGGCAGTACCGCCGTGGAAGAAATCCTGCGTGTGACCCGGGACGCCTGATGAGCCGATACCGTTATGAAGCCGCCGATGCCCAGGGGCGCATCAGCCGTGGCCAGCTGGAGGCCGACAGCCCGGCGGCGGCGATCGGGCAATTGCGCGGGCTGGGCCTGAGCGCCTTGCAGGTCGAGCCGGAGCCTGCCGCCAGTGCCGGCGGCGGGTTGTTCGCCAGCAAGCTGTCGGATGCGGACCTGGCCTGGACCACGCGCCAGCTGGCCAGCCTGCTGGCCGCCGGGCTGCCGCTGGAGGGCGCCCTGAGCGCGACCCTGGAGCAGGCCGAACGCAAGCACATCGCCCAGGTGCTGGGCGCGGTGCGCGGCGACGTGCGCAGCGGCATGCGCCTGGCCGACGCGCTGGCGGCGCGCCCGCGGGACTTTCCCGAGATCTACCGCGCACTGATCGCGGCGGGGGAGGAGTCCGGCGACCTGGCCCAGGTGATGGAGCGCCTGGCCGACTACATCGAAGACCGCAACACCCTGCGCGGCAAGATCCTCACCGCGTTCATCTACCCCGGCGTGGTCGGGCTGGTGTCGATCGGCATCGTGATCTTTCTGCTCAGCTACGTGGTGCCGCAGGTGGTCAGCGCCTTCACCCAGGCGCGCCAGGACCTGCCGGGGCTGACCCTGGCGATGCTCAACGCCAGCGACTTCATCCGGGCCTGGGGCTGGCTGTGTTTCATCGTGCTGGTGGCCGGGGCATGGGGCTGGCGTGTGTACCTGCGCGGCGCGTCGGCACGCCTGGCCTGGCACAGCCGGGTGCTGCGCCTGCCGTTGCTGGGGCGCTTCGTGCTGGGCCTGAACACCGCACGCTTCGCCTCGACCCTGGCGATTCTGGGCAGTGCCGGGGTGCCGTTGCTGCGGGCCCTGGAGGCGGCGCGCCAGACCCTGGCCAACGACCGCCTCGACCAGTGCGTGAGCGAGGCCACGGCGCGGGTGCGCGAAGGCGTGGGGCTGGCGTCGGCGCTGGCGGTGGAGAAGGTGTTCCCGCCCTTGCTGATCCACCTGATCGCCAGCGGCGAGAAGACCGGCAACCTGCCGCCGATGCTCGACCGCGCGGCGCAGAGCCTGGCCAAGGACATCGAGCGCCGAGCGATGGGCATGACCGCATTGCTGGAGCCGCTGATGATCGTGGTGATGGGTGCGGTGGTGCTGCTGATCGTGATGGCGGTGCTGCTGCCGATCATCGAGATCAACCAGCTGGTGCAGTGATTTTTTTTGGGGGGGGTGGGCAACACCCGAGTGGGTTGCCGGGGAATCCGGGACCTCGAGGGGCCGCCCCATCGGTGGTGAAGCCATCGCGGGTCAAGCCCGCTCCCACACTGACCTGTGTGGGAG
>NZ_JASCPN010000032.1:0-56157 GCF_029960155.1 Pseudomonas sp. PS01300
ACCTCCAGCCTGACCTGAAACGTCCAACTCGTTGATATTCAAGGAGTTTTTCGTTCCGACTGCGCCGGAAGTGGGGCGAATTATAGAGAGATTAAATCGTGCGTCAAGGGCTAATTTGAAACTTTCGCAAAACAAAGCAAACCCAGCCCTTCTCTAATATAGGAAGGGCGGCTTACGCCGCCCTCTCTTTATTCAGCCTTCAGACTGATACGTGCAAACGCCTTCTTGCCCGCCTGACACACATGGGTGGAGCCCAGCTCGAAGACGAAGCCACGATCAACGACCTCACCATCGACCTTCACGCTTCCTGCCGCCAGCAGATCACGGGCTGCCGCCGAGTTCTTGACCAGGCCCGCCTTGTTCAGCACAGCAGAAATCGGCATGGCCTCGGCAGCCAGCACGTCGATCTGCGGCAGGTCCTCCGGCAGCTCGCCATCCTTCATGCGATTACCCGCTGCGCGGTGGGCATTGGCCGCAGCCTCCTCACCATGGAAGCGTGCCACGATCTCTTCAGCCAGCTTGATCTTGATATCCCGCGGGTTGGCACCAGCAGCCACTTCAGCACGGAACCCATCGATCTCTTCCATGGAGCGAAAGCTCAGCAGCTCGAAGTAACGCCACATCAACGTATCAGGGATCGACACCAGCTTGCTGTACATCACCCCTGGTGCTTCCTGGATACCTACATAGTTACCCAGCGACTTGGACATCTTCTTCACGCCATCCAGCCCTTCGAGCAATGGCATGGTGACGATGTTCTGCGCCTCCTGGCCGTAGCCACGCTGCAGCTCGCGCCCCATCAGGAGGTTGAACTTCTGGTCGGTACCGCCCAGCTCGACATCGGCCTTCAGCGCCACCGAGTCATAGCCCTGCACAAGCGGATAGAGGAACTCGTGAATCGCGATCGGCTGGTTGCTGGTATAGCGCTTGTCGAAGTCGTCGCGCTCGAGCATGCGCGCCACGGTGTACTGTGAAGCCAGGCGAATGAAGTCGGCCGGGGTCAGCGCGTCCATCCAGGTAGAGTTGAACGCGACCTCGGTCTTGGCCGGATCAAGAATCTTGAACACCTGCTGCTTGTAGGTCTCGGCGTTCTCCAGCACCTGCTCGCGGGTCAGCGGCGGACGTGTGGCGCTCTTGCCGCTCGGGTCACCGATCATGCCGGTGAAGTCGCCGATCAGGAAGATCACCTGATGCCCCAGCTCCTGGAACTGGCGCAGCTTGTTAATAAGGACGGTGTGCCCCAGGTGCAGATCCGGCGCAGTCGGGTCGAAACCCGCCTTGATCCGCAGCGGTTGCCCGCGCTTGAGCTTCTCGACCAGTTCGGCCTCGACCAGTACCTCTTCCGCACCACGCTTGATCAGCGCTAGCTGCTCTTCAACCGACTTCATAACAGACCCGCAAGGCTCAGATTCAAAGGGCCCCAACCATACAAGATCAGCCATCAAATACAAGTTTTTGCCCCGGATGTGACCGCACACCCGACTGATGACGTCTGCGCGCTTGCGCTGAAGGGGATTTGGTTATATTTTATACAGTTATTTCATCTTCATCATGTCATTCATCTTTTCCAATCCATCTTTTTCAAAGTCAATCTACCTATGACCAACGAACCGACTAAAGCGCCTCCGCTTTATCCGAAGAGCCACCTGTTGGCCGCCAGCGGTATCGCCGCCCTGCTCAGCCTGGCCTTGCTGGTGTTCCCCTCCAGCGAGGTCGAAGCCAAGAAAACCACCCTTAACCTCGAGCTGGAATCCCCTGCCGAGCAGCTGAAGCAACAGGAAACCACCCAGGCCGACGTCCGCGAAGAAACCACCGCCTCGCCGTTCGCCCAGATTGACACTGCCCCCGCGCCCACCGAAGAAACCGCCAAGACCGAACCCACCCCAACTGCCGAACCCGCCAAGGATCCAAGCCACCGCGAAGTCACCGTGGCCCGTGGCGACACCCTGTCGACACTGTTCGCCAAGGTCGGCCTGCCGGCCAATGTGGTGCACGAGGTGCTTGCCAGCAACAAGCAGGCCAAGCAATTCAGCCAGCTCAAGCATGGCCAGGTACTGGAAATCGAACTGGACAAGGACGGCCAGCTGGCCAGCCTGCACAGCAAGGTCAGCGATCTCGAGACCATCCGCCTGACCAAGGGCGACAAGGGCTATGCCTTCAACCGTGAAATCACCAAGCCAGTGGTTCGCTCGGCCTACGTGCACGGCATCATCAAGAGTTCGCTGTCGGCTTCCGCGCAGCGTGCCGGCCTGAACCATTCGCTGACCATGGACATGGCCCGCATCTTCGGCTACGACATCGACTTCGCCCAGGACATCCGCCAGGGTGACGAATTCGACGTGATCTACGAACAGAAAGTGGTCAATGGCAAGGTGGTCGGCAACGGCAACATCCTGTCGGCACGCTTCACCAACCGCGGCAAGAGCTTCACTGCGGTGCGCTATACCAACAAGCAGGGCAATACCAGCTACTACACCGCCGACGGCAATAGCATGCGCAAGGCGTTCATTCGTACCCCGGTGGACTTCGCCCGTATCAGCTCGCGCTTCTCGGCAGGTCGCAAGCACCCTATCCTGAACAAGATCCGCGCCCACAAGGGCGTCGACTATGCAGCGCCGCGCGGCACGCCGATCAAGGCCGCCGGTGACGGCAAGGTACTGCTGGCCGGTCGTCGCGGAGGCTACGGCAACACCGTGATCATCAAGCACGGCAATACCTACCAGACCCTGTACGGGCACATGCAGGGCTTCGCCAAGGGCATCAAGACCGGCGGCACGGTCAAGCAGGGCCAGGTGATCGGCTACATCGGCACCACGGGGCTGTCCACCGGGCCGCACCTGCACTACGAGTTCCAGGTCAATGGCGTGCACGTCGACCCGCTCGGACAGAAGCTGCCAATGGCCGATCCGATCGCCAAGGCTGAACGCCAGCGCTTCCTGCAGCAAAGCCAGCCGCTGATGGCGCGCATGGAACAAGAGAAGGCCACCATGCTGGCCTCGGCCAAGCGCTAAGCCATGGCCCTGTATCTGGGAGTGATGTCCGGCACCAGCCTCGATGGCCTGGACATCGCCTTGATCAGACAGGAGCAGCGTCTCACGCTGCTCGCCACCCATTACATTCCGATGCCCCAGGCGCTGCGCGACGACTTGCTCGCGCTGTGCGCCAGCGGCCCCGACGAAATTGCCCGCGCCGCCCTGGCCGAGGCTGCCTGGGTGAAACTGGCCGCCGAGGGCATTCAGCAATTGCTGGCCGAACAGCACCTGCAGCCTGCAGATATCCGCGCTATTGGCAGCCACGGACAGACCATTCGCCACGAGCCTGCCCAGGGCTTCACCGTGCAGATCGGAAACCCGGCGCTGCTGGCAGAGCTGACCGGGATTACAGTGGTCAGCGATTTTCGCCGCCGCGACGTGGCTGCCGGCGGCCAGGGGGCCCCCTTGGTGCCGGCCTTTCACGAAGCGCTGTTCGACAATCAGGGCGAGCGCCTGGCAGTACTCAACGTCGGCGGCTTCAGCAACCTGAGCCTGATCGAGACCGGCAAGCCGGTCAGCGGCTTCGACTGTGGCCCGGGCAACGTACTGCTGGATGCCTGGATCAACGAGAAACAAGGTCACGGCTATGATGCCGACGGCGCCTGGGCGGCCACAGGCCACGTCATCCCCGGGCTGCTCGCCAGCCTGCTCAGCGATCCGTTCTTTGCCGGCACCGGTCCCAAGAGTACCGGCCGCGAGGTGTTCAACCTGACATGGCTGCGCAAGCACCTGGCCGGCCAGCCCCCCGGCAGCGATGCCGACGTGCAGGCCACCCTGCTCGAACTTACCGCCCATAGCATCGTCAGCTCGCTGCAGGCGGCGCAGACAGCCACCCAGGCGCTGCTGGTCTGTGGCGGCGGCGCCCACAACAGCACACTGATGAAGCGTCTGGCCTGCCTGCTGCCCAACGCCCGGGTCAGCAGCACTGCCATCAACGGCGTCGATCCAGACTGGGTGGAAGCCATGGCGTTCGCCTGGCTGGCACACTGCTGCCTGGAGGGCATCGCCGCCAACCGCCCCAGTGTCACTGGCGCCAAGGGCCTGCGCGTCTTGGGCGCGATCTACCCCGCCTGAACGCACACAGCAAAACGCCGCGCAGAGGCGCGGCGTCAGCAGTACTGCCTGTAACTCAGATCGAGAACGAAGAGCCGCAACCGCAGGTGGTGGTGGCGTTCGGGTTCTTGATGACGAAACGCGAACCTTCCAGACCTTCCTGGTAGTCCACTTCCGCGCCCGCCAGGTACTGGAAGCTCATCGGGTCGACCACCAGGGCAACACCCTCGCGCTCGACGATGGTGTCGTCTTCAGCCACATCTTCGTCGAAGGTGAAGCCGTACTGGAAGCCCGAGCAACCGCCACCGGTCACGAACACGCGCAATTTGAGGCGATCATTGCCCTCTTCATCGACCAGGGTCTTCACCTTGTGCGCGGCACCCTGCGTGAATTGCAAAATCGTGGGGGTGAAGGATTCGACGCTCATGCTGACTTTCTCCCGGCGCTGTTGCCGCCTTAATGCGTGATGACGCGCATTATCCGCTTCTCCGAGAAAATCGGTCAACAATAGAAGCAGCGGCAGGCCGCAAGCGACAAGCGGCAAATGCCGCCCTATGCCCGCTTGCAGCCCGCCAGTTGCGCCTTAAGGCAGCAGCCCGGCGTGGGACAGGCCCATACGCTCGTCCAGACCGAACAGAATGTTCAGGTTCTGTACCGCCTGGCCCGAGGCCCCCTTCACGAGGTTGTCGATTACCGACAACACCACTACCAGATCACCTCCTTGCGGGCGATGCACGGCAATGCGGCATACGTTGGCCCCGCGCACGCTGCGGGTTTCCGGGTGGCTGCCGGCTGGCATCACGTCGACGAACGGCTCATTGGCGTAGCGTTTTTCGAACAGCGCCTGCAGGTCGACCGAGGTGTCGGCGACGGTGGCATACAAGGTCGAATGAATACCGCGGATCATCGGCGTCAGGTGAGGCACGAACGTCAGGCCGACATCACCACCGGCTGCCCGGCGCAGGCCCTGACGGATCTCGGGCAGATGGCGGTGGCCTTTCACCGCGTAGGCCTTCATGCTTTCACCGGCTTCACAGAACAGCGAGCCAACGCTGGCACCGCGGCCCGCACCACTGACCCCAGACTTGCAGTCGGCAATCAGGCGCGAGGCATCAGCAATGCCCGCTTCCAGCAACGGCAGGAACCCCAGCTGGGTCGCGGTGGGGTAGCAACCCGGCACGGCGATCAGGCGGGCGCTGCGGATCTGCTCGCGGTTCACCTCCGGCAGGCCATACACCGCATCCTTGAGCAGCTCTGGCGCGCCGTGGGGCTGGCCGTACCACTGCGCCCACTCATCGGCGTCCTGCAGTCGGAAGTCGGCCGACAGGTCGATGACCTTGGTGCCGGCTGCCAGCAACTCGCCGGCCAGTGCATGGGCCACGCCGTGCGGGGTGGCGAAGAACACCACGTCACAGGCCGCCAGGGTCTTGGTGTCCGGCACGCTGAAAGCCAGGTTGTCGTAGTGGCCACGCAGGTTCGGGTACATCTCGGCCACCGGCAGGCCCGCTTCGGAACGCGAGGTGATGACTGCCACTTCAGCCTGTGGATGCTGTGCCAACAGACGCAGCAGCTCGACACCGGTGTAACCCGTGCCGCCGACGATACCGACCTTGACCATATACCTGCCCCTTTCAACGAACCGACTGGAAAACCACGGATAATATGGGCCCACAGCCTTGGTAACAACCGTTCGGGTGACGCCTGCACACACAAGCCACTACTATCTGACGACCGTGAACCTGAAGGACTACCTAAAAATGCTGTTTCTCTGGATCAAAGCCCTGCACATCGTCAGTGTCGTCTGCTGGTTTGCCGGCCTGTTCTACCTCCCTCGCCTGTTCGTCTATCACGCCCAGAGCCAGGACACCATCAGCCAGGAACGCTTCGTCACCATGGAGCGCAAGCTGTACCGCGGCATCATGGGCCCGGCAATGATCGCGACTTTCGTGTTCGGCATCTGGCTGCTCAGCCTCAACCCCGACTTCCTCAAGCAGGGCTGGATGCACGCCAAGCTGACCCTGATCATTCTGCTGACCGGCTACCATCACATGTGCGGCGCCAACGTGAAGCGCTTCGCGCGCGGCGAAAACACCCGCAGCCATGTGTACTTCCGCTGGTTCAATGAAGTGCCTGTGGTCATCCTGTTGCTCATCGTCATCCTGGTCGTGGTCAAACCGTTCTGATCCTCCACTCCGAGAGCCCGCCATGTCATTGCCCGCCCTGCTTGAACAACGCCTGCGCCTGCCCGTGGTGGTAGCGCCGATGTTCCTGATTTCCAATCCACAGCTGGTCCTGGCCTGCTGCAGCAATGGCGTGGTGGGCAGCTTCCCGGCGCTCAACCAGCGTGACAGTGCCGGCTTCAGGGCCTGGCTGGAGCAGATAGAGGCGGGCCTGGCCGGGCTCGACAACCCCGCGCCCTATGCGGTGAACCTCATCGTGCACCCCAGCAACCCGCGCCTGCAGGCCGATCTTGCGATCTGCATCGAGCACCGCGTGCCCATCGTCATCACCAGCCTGGGTGCGGCAAAGGAAGTGGTCGATGCCGTCCACGGCTATGGCGGCCTGGTGTTCCATGACGTCACCACCCGGCGCCATGCCGAGAAAGCCGCCGAGGCCGGCGTGGACGGCCTGATCGCCGTGGCAGCGGGCGCCGGTGGTCACGCCGGTACGTGGAGCCCTTTTGCCCTGATTGCCGAAATTCGCCAGTTCTTCGACAAGACGCTGCTGCTGGCAGGCTGCCTGAACCGCGGCCACGAAGTTCTGGCCGCGCAACTGCTGGGCGCAGATCTCGCGTACATGGGCACCCACTTCATTGGCAGTACCGAAAGCCAGGCGCCTGACGCCTACAAACAAATGCTGCTGGATGCCAAGGCAGCCGATATCATCCACACCGCCGCAGTGTCCGGGGTGCCGGCCAGCTTCATGCGTCAGAGCCTGGAAAACGCCGGGTTCGACCTCAACGCTCTGGGCAAGTCGGGCGAAAGCCGGCTCAAGCCACTGGATGACGAGGCCAAGGCCTGGAAGACCGTATGGTCCGCCGGCCAGGGCGTCGGCGCCATCGACAGCCTGGGCACGGTTGATCAACTGATCGCTCGACTCGACCACGAATACCGCCAGGCCCAGGCCGCGGCGATCCAGCTGGGCCAGCACAGGCCTGGCTGAACCACTCTCAACGGCAAAGGAAGCCCGATGCGCGACACCTACATCAACCCCCTTCAACTGAACAACGAAAAACTCAGGGTCATGAGCGTGCGCGGCCGCATTGGCAGGGTGCGGCTACTGGCCTGGAGCCTGGTGCTGATTGGCGCAGTGTTCGGGACGGTGCTGCTGGTCGCACTGATGTCCTCGCTCTCCAAAGACCTGGCCGCCGCCATCGTGCCGATGTTGCTGGCCGCCAAGATCTTCAGCCTGGTGTTCATCGCCCGGCGCCTGAACGACCTGGGCTTCAATGGCTGGTACAGCCTGTTGACCCTGATCCCCTACTACATCGGCAACCTGGTTTTCCTGGCCCTGCTGTTGATTCCCGGCAACCCCGCCAGCAATCGTTACGGGCCGCCACCGCCCCCCAACACCAAGGCGGTTATCGTGGTGGCCTCGCTGTGGATACCGTTCATGGCGTGGGGTATCTACATGACTGCCCTCAACGGCTGACCGCAGCCTTTACCCGCTCCAGTCTGTAAACTAGGCGCCAGCCGCACCGCCCCCTGCCGATTGGAGAACTGCATGACCCGTTACGCCATGATCACCGGCGCCTCCAGTGGCCTGGGCCTGGCATTGGCCGAGGCCCTCGCGCGCCGGGGGCGCAACCTGATACTGGTGGCCCGGCAGCGCGATCTGCTGGAAAGCATCGCCCTGGAACTGACCCAGCGCTTCGGCGTGGAAGTGCTACTGCGCGCCTGCGACCTGGGCGAGCCATTGCGCCTGTCCGGCTTTCTGCTGGAGCTCGAGGAAGGCGACAGACAGATCGACCTGCTGGTCAACTGCGCCGGCATCCGCACCTACGGGCACTTCCTGGCCCAGGAATGGGGCGACGAGCAGGACATCATCGAGGTCAACATCCTCGCCCTCACCCGCCTGTGCCATGCGCTGGGCAACGCGATGGCGGTGCAGGGTGGCGGGCAGATCCTCAATGTCGCGTCGCTGGCCGCCTTCGCTCCCGGCCCCTGGATGACCACCTATGCGGCGAGCAAGGCTTATGTGCTGCATTTTTCCGAAGGCCTGCGCGAGGAACTCAAGCAGACTGGTATCAAGGTTTCGGTGTTATGCCCCGGCCCGGTTCGATCGCCGCTGCGGCGCATCCCCCGGCTGGACAACGGCAACCGCTGCATGAGCCCCGAGGAAGTGGCCCTGTACACCGTGCGCGCACTGGAAAAGAACCGCGCACTGATCATCCCCGGTCGGCGCAACCGCTGGCTGGCCGCCAGCCCGCGTTGGCTGTCGCGCTGGCTTGCGCGCAAGCTGGCCGGCGCAATCAACCGGGCCTACTGCCCACGCTGAAGCGAATCGGCACTGGGCGAGCAAGCGGCGCCTGAGTACACTCAAGTCCGAACCCCACCATGGAGCAAGCGTTGTGGAAACTCTGTTCACCAAGATCATCAACCGGGAGATTCCGGCCAGGATCATCTACGAGGACGACCAGGTTCTGGCCTTCCACGATATCGCCCCCCAGGCGCCGGTGCACTTTCTGGTCATCCCGAAAAAGCCGATCCGCACCCTCAACGACCTCACCGAAGAAGACAAGGGTCTGGCCGGTCATATCCTGTTCACCGCCCAGCGACTGGCCCGGGAACTGGGTTGCGAGGAAGGTTTCCGCGTGGTGATGAACTGCAACGAGCAGGGTGGACAGACCGTCTACCACATCCACATGCACGTGCTCGGCCAGCGCCAGATGACCTGGCCGCCGGGCTGATCCAACGCAAGCCCTGTCATCTGGATTGGGTTAAACTGTCGGGCACATTCTTGCGGAGGTGCCCGATGGCTACCGAACGTCACTATTCGCCGCTCGACCGCTTGTTGCTGCAGGCCGATACCGCCATGCGCACCTTGCTCCCCTTCAGCGGCCAACCGTCCCGCCCGTCGCCTGCGATCATCCAGCCAGACGCCGACCTGAGCGACGACCAGACCCGCCACGTCGCCGGCCTGATGCGCATCAACCACACCGGTGAAGTCTGTGCCCAGGCGCTGTACCAGGGCCAGGCCCTGACTGCCAAGCTGCCGCAGGTACGCAAGGCGATGGAACATGCCGCCGAGGAAGAAATCGACCACCTGGCCTGGTGCGAGCAACGCATCCGCCAACTGGGCAGCCACCCGAGCGTTCTCAACCCGCTGTTCTATGGCATGTCGTTCGGCATCGGCGCTGTCGCCGGCCTGATCAGCGACAAGGTCAGCCTCGGTTTCGTCGCGGCCACCGAGCACCAGGTGTGCAAGCACCTGGACGAGCACCTGGAACAGATCCCGGCCGAGGACGAAAAGTCCCGCGCAATCCTCGAACAGATGCGCGTTGATGAAGAGCAGCACGCCGAGTCGGCACTGGATGCCGGCGGCTTTCGCTTCCCCGCACCGGTCAAGTTCGGCATGAGCCTGATGGCCAAGGTCATGACCAAGAGCACCTATCGAATCTGATGGAACACTTCGATGCCAGGGACCTGGCCCGCGCCGTCGATGCCGGCGTACTGAACCCGGGCCAGGACAAGGCCCTGCTTGAATTCCTCAAGCGCCAGCCCGCACAACGGCCCAGTTTCCAGCTGGCCCATGTCGCGTTCTACTTCGGCGCCCTGCTGATCATGGGGGCCATGGGCTGGCTGCTGAGCGAGGCCTGGATGCGCATCGGCGACAGCGCACTGTTGCTGATCGCGTTGGCCTACATGGCCGTGTTGACCGGCGGTGGCCTGGCACTTCAGCGCCGCGGCCAGCGTATTCCTGCCGGTCTGCTGGCAGCGGTGGCGGTCAGCATCGTACCGCTGGCGGTGTTCGCCCTCGAGCGCCTTACCGGCTTCTGGCCCCTGGACGATACCCAGACTCACTACCACAGCTACTACACCTACGTGCAGGGCGGCTGGCTGCTGATGGAAGCGGCCACCGTGATCGCCGGCCTGCTGATGCTGCGCCTGATCCCCTTCCCGTTCATCGTGATGCCCATCGCCGTGGCGCTGTGGTTCATGTCGATGGACCTGACCGAGTGGATCTACGGCGAGCCGTTCAACTGGGCGCAACGCCAGAAGGTTTCGCTTTGGTTCGGCCTCGGCCTGTTGCTGGTGTTCCTCGGCATCGATGGCCGAACCCGCGAGGACTATGCGTTCTGGGGTTATCTGGCCGGGCTGCTGGCCTTCTGGGGCGGGCTGACCTCGATGGACAGTGACAGCGAGGTCGGCAAGGCGCTGTACTGCCTGATCAACCTGGGGCTGATGGCGGTCGCCGTGCTGCTGCGCCGGCCATTGTTCATGGTGTTCGGGGCCATGGGCGTTTCGGCCTACCTTGGCTACCTGTCGTATGACGTATTCGCCGACTCGCTGCTGTTCCCGGTAGTGCTGAGCATGATCGGCCTGGGGGTCATCGGCCTTGGCCTGCTCTACCAGAAGCATCGCGAACGCCTGAGTACAAACCTTCGCGCACTGCTGCCGAACGGCCTGCTCGACCTGTTGCCGGGGCTTCGTCGATGAGGGTGCGCCTGCTGCTGATTCGAGCGCTGCAAAGCATGGGGTTGGTGCTGGTGGGCTACCTGTTCATCTTGGCGATGACCGCAAGCCTGCGCGAAACGCCCTTCAGCATGTCGTTGCCCTATCTCGGCGATTCCGACAACAGCGCGCTGGATCTGGCGCTGTTCTGTGTACCCGGAATGCTGCTGTTCGTGTTGCTGGGCAGTATCATCCGCCGGCGCCGCGTATTAGGCGGCGTGTTTGCTGCCATTGCGGCCGTCAGTGCCTGGCTGCTGTGCGAGTTGTTCTCCACCGCGTTCGGCAATACCTGGAGCACAAGCGAAGTACTCGGGCTGCTGGTGCTGAACCTGCACTGGTGGTTGCTGGCGCTGGTACCGGGGCTGATGCTGCTGTTTGCGCTGGAGCGCTTCGCCAGCAAGGCTGGCTCCTACAAGGGAAGCGGCATCCGCCTGTAGCAGCCCGCGTTACCGGCGAATGGCCACGCGACGATCAACCCAGCTCGACAATCTCGTAGGCGTGGGTGATCTCGACCCCGGCGCGCCCCAGCATGATCGATGCCGAGCAGTACTTCTCGGCCGACAACTCCACCGCGCGCTTGACCTGGGCCTCCTTCAGGCCGCGGCCCTTGACCACAAAGCGCAGATGAATCTTTGTGAACACCTTGGGGTCCTCGTCGGCCCGCTCGGCCTCGAGAAACGCCTCGCAGCTCTCTACCGCCTGGCGCGATTTCTTCAGAATGCTCACCACGTCGAAATTGCTGCAGCCACCCAGGCCCAGCAGGAGCATCTCCATCGGCCGCACGCCCAGGTTGCGCCCACCACTCTCGGGTGGACCATCCATGACCACTACATGGCCACTGCCCGATTCGCCAAGAAACATGGCTTCGCCTGCCCACTGGATACGCGCCTTCATCACCCGGATTCCCTTGCTTTGAAAAAAGGCTGTCAGCTTAGACCTTGCGCGCACGTGCGAAAAGGCTAAGCGTTCGAGTAAATATGCCGATACACCTACAGGCGTCTGATAAGCTGGCGCCAAACTGCTGGCACCCGCGCCCAGCGGTCGACAAGAATGCCCACGCGTCGCGTCTTTCCAGGATTCAGCCATGGTTGCAACAACCCTTCCAGCCAAGATCAAGAACATCGACAAGTTGCTCGCCCACTGCCAGCGTCGCCGCTTTGCAGCCAAGAACAACATCATCTGCGCTGGTGATCGGGCCGATACCCTGTCGTTCATCGTCAAGGGCTCGGTGACCATCCTGATCGAGGACGAGGAAGGCCGCGAGATGATCATCGCCTACCTCAACAGTGGCGATTTTTTCGGTGAGCTGGGCCTGTTCGAACCCATCGGCAAGGAACACCAGCGCAGCGCCTGGGTACGCGCCAAGACCGAATGCGAAGTGGCTGAAATCAGCTACGAGAAATTCCGTGAACTGGCCCGCCAGGACCAGGACATCCTTTACGCCCTGGGCAGCCAGATGGCCCAGCGCCTGCGCAACACCACGCAGAAGGTGGGCGACCTGGCGTTTTTCGACGTGACCGGTCGGGTGGCCCGCTGCCTGCTGGAGCTGTGCAAGCAGCCCGATGCCATGACCCACCCCGACGGCATGCAGATCAAGATCACCCGCCAGGAAATCGGCCGCATCGTCGGCTGCTCGCGAGAGATGGTCGGCCGCGTGCTCAAGGACCTCGAAGAACGTAACCTGGTGCATGTCAAAGGCAAGACCATGGTGGTCTTCGGCACCCGTTAATCGCGCTCGATCGCCGCGATCACCTGCGAGTAGGCCTGCTCCAGGCGCGCCAGCAGCGGTGCCTGGGGCACCACTTCATGCAGGGCGATATGACTGTCGGCGCGGCAGCGCTGCTCAAGCTCGCAGCATTCATTGAAGCGATTGACTGCCGCCACCATCGACTCCCGCTCGTTGTCCAGCAGCAAGGCGCCATGCACCAGCACCACCGGGCGCTTGCCGCCCAGGCCCTGACGCCAGCGCTGCGCCGTGCCGACCAGCTTGCGACCATTGAGGTTGACGTTGTAGCGCCCATCGCAGAACGCCCCCTCGATCTCCCCCACCGACGCCAGCCCGCCCCATTCGCGCAACACCTCGCATAGCGGCAGGCACAGGCGCTCGTAGGCCTTCTCGATACGACCGTGATCACCCTCGCTGCGCGGCGCCACATACACCAACGCGATATTGATTGTCGCAGCCGACTGCGGCACTGGCTCACCGCCGGTCTCGCGCAGCAGCACCGGCCAGCCGGCAACGGCCAATTCGGTGCAGGCGGCCTCGAAACCTTCCAGCCGGCTCATGCGCCGCGGCATCACCAGCGCGCGGTCCGTCGGCTGCCAGAACAGCAGGCCATGTTGCTTTTCGCCCTTGCACACAGCCGCCAGCAGGTCCTGCTCGGCCTGCAAGCCCGCCTCCACCGTCACCGCAACAGCTTGTTCAGTCATCACACCCACCTTGTCGATACAAAAAAGCCGGCAACGCCGGCTTCAGTGTGGATCAGTCCAGGCCTTGCGCCGGGTTGTGCACCACGCGCTCGGGGAAGAACAGGCGCTGCAGTTCCAACCCCGGGTGCTCGGCACGCATGAACGCTTCGCCCACCAGGAACGAGTAGACCTCGTTGATCTCCATCAGCTCGACGTCTGCCCGATTGAAAATGCCACTTTCGGTGATTGCCAGGCGATCACGCGGGATGCGCGGCAGCAGGTCGAGGGTGGTTTCCAGGCTCACCTCGAAGGTGTGCAGGTTGCGGTTGTTCACGCCCACCAGCGGTGTATCCAGGGTTTTCAGCGCACGCTCCAGCTCGTCGCCGTCGTGCACTTCGACCAATACATCCAGCCCTACGCTCTTCGCCGTGGCCGCCAGCTCGGCCATCTTCACGTCATCCAGCGCCGAGACGATCAGCAGCACGCAATCGGCACCCAGCGCACGGGCCTCGACGATCTGATAAGGATCGATCATGAAGTCCTTGCGGATCACCGGCAACGTGCACGCGGCGCGCGCCTGCTGCAGGTATGCATCGGCGCCCTGGAAGTAATCGATATCGGTAAGCACCGACAGGCAGGTGGCCCCGCCCTTTTCATAACTGACGGCAATGTCGGCCGGCACGAAGTCTTCGCGAATCACGCCCTTGCTCGGCGATGCCTTCTTGATCTCGGCGATCACTGCCGGCTGCTTGCGCTTTGCCTGCTCGATCAGCGCATTGGCGAACCCGCGCGGCGCATCGGCGACGGCCGCCAGGCGCTCGAGTTCAGCCAGGCTGACGCGGGCACTGCGCTCGGCCACTTCCTGAACCTTGCGCGCCAGGATGTTTTCCAGAACCGTCGGTACGCTCACTCTTCATTCTCCTGCTTGAATACCGCGGTAAAGGCGCCCAGCTCTTCGAGCTTTTCTCGCGCCAGCCCGGTGTGCAGTGCATCATGGGCCAGCTCGACGCCTTGCTTGAGGCTCATGGCATGGTCGGCGGCATACAGCGCAGCGCCGGCATTGAGCACGATCATTTCTGCCGCCTTCTGACCGTTTTCGGTCTTGCGGCGCCCCAGGGCATCGCGAATCAACTCCAGCGACGCGGCCGGGCTGTCTACCGCCAGGCCGTGCAGGCTCTGGCTCTTCATGCCCAGGTCTTCGGGCTCTACCCAGTACTCGGTGATTTCGCCGTTCTTCAGTTCCGCAACGAAGGTCGGCGCGGCCAGGCTGAATTCGTCCAGGCCGTCCTTGGAGTGCACCACCAGCACATGCTTGCTGCCCAGGCGTTGCAGCACCTCGGCCAGCGGCCGGCACAATGCCTGGGTGAACACGCCGACCACCTGGTGCCTGACCCCGGCCGGATTCGTAAGCGGGCCGAGCATGTTGAACAGCGTGCGCAGCCCCAGGTCACGACGCGGGGCGGCGGCATATTTCATCGCCTTGTGGTGGGTCTGGGCGAACATGAAGCCGATACCGACGCTGTCGATGCAACGCGCGACCTGCACCGGCGTCAGGTTCAGGTAGATACCGGCGGCCTCGAGCAGGTCGGCGCTGCCGCTCTTGCCCGATACCGCACGGTTGCCGTGCTTGGCCACGGTGCAGCCGGCAGCGGCCACGACAAATGCCGAGGCGGTGGAAACGTTGAAGATATTGGCGCCGTCGCCACCGGTACCGACCACATCGACCACCTGGTCCAGGGTCTGCAGTTGTACCTGGTCGGCCAGCTCGCGCATTACCGATACCGCACCGACGATCTCGTCGATGCTTTCGCTCTTCATGCGCATGCCCATCATGAAGGCGCCGATCTGCGCCTCGCTGCACTGGCCGGTCATGATCTCGCGCATCACATCGCGCATTTCCTCGGTGCTCAGGTCCAGGTGACCGACGATGCGGCCCAGCGCGCTCTTGATATCCATGGTGTCAAATCCTTAGCGGCGGCCGCCGGTCTGCTTGAGGAAGTTGGCGAACAGCTCGTGGCCCTGCTCGGTGAGGATCGACTCGGGGTGGAACTGCACCCCTTCGATGTTCAGTGTCTTGTGACGCAGGCCCATGATCTCGTCGACCGAGCCGTCGTCCAGGGTGGTCCAGGCAGTCACTTCCAGGCACTCGGGCAGCGTTTCGCGCTTGACCACCAGGGAATGGTAGCGGGTCACCGTCAACGGGTTGTTCAAGCCTGCGAACACACCCTGGTCGATGTGCGACACGGGGCTGGTCTTGCCGTGCATCACCTGGCGCGCCCGTACCACATCACCGCCAAAGGCCTGGCCGATGGACTGGTGGCCCAGGCACACGCCCAGGATCGGCAGCTTGCCGGCAAAGTGCAGGATGGCTTGGAGCGATACACCGGCCTCGGTCGGGGTGCACGGGCCAGGAGACACCACAATGCGCTCGGGTTGCAGTGCCTCGATCTGGGCGATGGTCAGTTCGTCATTGCGAATGACCTTGACCTCTGCACCCAGCTCGCCGAAGTACTGCACGACGTTGTAGGTGAAGGAGTCGTAGTTGTCGATCATCAGTAACATCTGGGTCAACCTCTTGAGTCTGGCGACTCTGAATTCTGTGTTGCGCCGCAGCGGCGCCCTTCTCAGCTGAGCGGTGTCTGTTCAGCCAAGGCTACCGCGCGGAACATCGCCCGACGCTTGTTGATGGTTTCTTCCCACTCCAGCGCCGGCACCGAGTCGGCGACGATGCCGCCACCAGCCTGCACATGCAGCTCACCGTCCTTGATCACGGCGGTGCGGATGGCAATGGCGGTGTCCATGTTGCCGTTCCAGGCCAGGTAGCCGACGGCGCCGCCGTACACGCCACGCTTGACCGGCTCCAGCTCGTCGATGATTTCCATGGCGCGGATCTTCGGCGCCCCCGACAGGGTACCGGCGGGCAGAATGGCGCGCAGCGCGTCCATCGCGCTCAGGCCCTGCTTGAGCTGGCCGGTGACGTTGGACACGATGTGCATCACGTTGGAGTAACGCTCGATCACCATCTTCTCGGTGACCTTGACCGAGCCGGTCTCGGAAACGCGACCGGTGTCGTTGCGGCCCAGGTCGATCAGCATCAGGTGCTCGGCGATCTCCTTGGCGTCCGACAGCAGGTCCTGCTCCAGCGCTCGGTCGGCCTCCTCGTTGGCACCACGCGGCCGGGTGCCGGCGATCGGGCGCACGGTGACCAGGTTGTCTTCGACCCGCACCAGCACTTCCGGCGAGCTGCCCACCACATGGAAGTCGCCGAAGTTGAAGAAGTACATGTACGGCGTGGGGTTGAAGCAGCGCAACGCGCGGTACAGGTCGATGGGCGCGGCCTTGAAGTCGATGGACATGCGCTGCGAGGGCACCACCTGCATGCAGTCGCCGGCCAGGATGTACTCCTTGACGGTATCGACGGCGCGTTCGTAGTCGGCCTGGGTGAAGCTTGAACGAAACTCCGGCTCAGCAGCCAGAGGGCCGCCCAGGGCCAGGCCGCGACGCGGGGCGATCGGCTGGCGCAGTTGTTCGAGCAGTTCTTCAAGACGCGCCAGGCCATTTTCGTAGGCGTTGTCCTGAGCGGGGTCGGCCAGCACGATGGCGTGCATCTTGCCGGCCAGGTTGTCGAACACCACCACGGCGTCCGACACCATCAGCAGGATGTCCGGCACGCCCAGCGGATCGGGATTAGGGCACTTGCCCAGGCGCTTCTCTACATAGCGCACGCAGTCGTAGCCGAAATACCCCACCAGGCCACCGTTGAAGCGCGGCAGGCCGTCGATGGTCGGTACGTTGTAGCGTTCCTTGAACGTCTCGACGAAGGCCAGCGGGTCTTCGACTTCATGCTGTTCGATCTCGACACCGTCATGGGTGATGCGCACCTGATGGTCATGCACGCGCAACACGGTGCGACATGGCAGGCCGATGATCGAATAACGCCCCCACTTCTCGCCGCCCTGCACCGATTCGAGCAGGTAGGAGTTGGGCTGGTCGGCCAGTTTCAGGTAGATCGACAGCGGCGTGTCGAAGTCGGCCAGGGTTTCGCAGGCCAGGGGAATGCGGTTGTAGCCGGCAGTGGCCAGGCGCAGGAATTCTTCGCGGGTCATGATAGCCTCGTGGCAATGGGGCAATAAGTCGTACAGGCAAACGCGCCGGATCAGGCCGGCCAGAAAAAAGTCAGGCGCGCCAACGCCAACGGGCCAGGGCCTTGATGACTTTCATCCAGAGTTTGCCGGGTGCCACCACGATGGAATCTCTATCAGGGGGGGATTGATCGTCCGACATTAGCTCAGTGGCCGAATCTAAGCAACCAGGCAGCAGCGCGCGCAGGTCATCGATCACCAGCGCGGGCGACTCCTCGCTGATCGGGCGGCCATGGTTGTAGCCGTAGCTGAGCGCCACGCATTGCACCCCTGCCGCCCGGGACGCCAGCACATCACTGCGCGAGTCGCCCACGAACAGCGCCTGGGCCGGCGCCACGTTGGCCATCTGCATCACGAACAGCAATGCGGCGGGGTCGGGTTTCTTCTGCGGCAGGGTGTCGCCGCCGATGATCCAGCGAAAGTATCGCCCGATCTTCATCTGGTCCAGCAAGGGAGCGACGAAGCGCTCCGGCTTGTTGGTGATCAGGGCCATTTCCACGCCCTGCTTGTGCAGCCACTTGAGGGTGTCACGCACGCCGGGGTAGACCACCGTCAATTCATGGTTGTCGGCATAGGCCTGCATGAACAGCTCGAGCCCGCGCGCGGCCTCATCGTCGTCCACCCCGGCATGCTCGATGCTGCCGGCCAGGGCGCGGCGCACCAGCACCTGCACGCCATTACCGACCCATTCGCGCACGGCGGCGACACCGGCGGGCTGGCGCCCCATTTCGAGCAGCATGTGATCCACGGCGGCCGCCAGGTCCGGCACCGAATCGATCAGGGTGCCATCCAGGTCGAACATCACCAGCTTGGGCAGGCCCCCGGGGAACAGCTGCTCGAAGCCGCTCATGGGCGGGCCAGGGCCAGTTCGGCGTGCATCCTGGCGATCACCTCTTTGTAGTCCGGGGCATTGAAGATCGCCGAGCCGGCCACGAAGGTGTCGGCGCCAGCAGCGGCGATTTCCCGGATATTGTTGACGTTGACCCCACCGTCGATCTCCAGGCGGATATCACGTCCGCTGGCATCGATCAGTGCGCGGGCTTCGCGCAGCTTGTCGAGGGTGGCCGGAATGAACTTCTGGCCGCCAAAGCCCGGGTTGACGCTCATGAGCAGGATCATGTCGACCTTGTCCATCACGTACTTGAGCGCATCCAGCGAGGCAGCCGGGTTGAACACAAGGCCCGCCTTGCAGCCGCCGTCACGGATCAGCTGCAGCGAGCGATCGACGTGCAGGGTGGCGTCGGGGTGGAAGGTGATGTAGGTGGCGCCGGCTTCGATGAAGTCGCCGATGATGCGGTCCACCGGGGTGACCATCAGGTGTGCGTCGATCGGCGCGGTCACGCCGTACTTGCGCAGGGCGCTGCACACCATCGGACCGATGGTCAGGTTGGGAACGTAGTGGTTGTCCATCACGTCGAAGTGGACGATGTCGGCGCCGGCTTCGAGCACCTTGTCGACTTCTTCGCCCAGGCGGGCAAAGTCGGCTGAGAGGATGGAGGGGGCAATAGCGTAGGGCTGCATGGCGCACCTGTTGGGCAGAATCACGGTGGCGCGCATTGTACCTCAGGCAAACCGTCAGGGGCTGACTGGCATCAAGCCTGGATCAGGATCGGTGGTGCCCACTTCGCCGACAAGGCCGGCTCCTACAGGAGCCAGCCCTGCCGGCGAAGGGTCGTCTGTTTCAGCCCGGCTGTTGGGTACGCAGCTTCTCGCCACGCCCGCGCAGCCATTCCAGGGTCAGCAACAGTACCACCGAGAACGCGATCAGCAAGGTCGCCGCTGCAGCAATGGTCGGGCTCAGGTTCTCGCGGATACCGCTGAACATCTGGCGTGGCAGCGTGGCCTGCTCCGGCCCGGCGAGGAACAGCGTCACCACCACCTCGTCGAACGATGTCGCGAAGGCGAACAGGGCCCCCGAGATCACACCCGGGGCGATCAGCGGCAGGGTCACCCGGCGGAACGTGGTGACCGGCGAGGCGCCCAGGCTGGCCGCAGCCCGTACCAGGTTGTGGTTGAAGCCCTGCAGGGTGGCCGACACCGTGATGATCACGAACGGTACACCCAGCACCGCATGCACCAGAATCAGCGAGGTGAAGCTGTTGCCCAGGCCCAGCGGGGCGAAGAACAGGTAGCTGGCCACACCGATGATCACCACCGGTACTACCATCGGCGAGATCACCAGCGCCATCACCAGCGATTTGCCGGGGAAGTCGCCACGGGTCAAGCCGATCGAGGCCAGGGTGCCGAACACCATCGCCAGCAGCGTCGCGGCCGGGGCCACGATGATGCTGTTCTTGAGGGCGCGCATCCACTCGGCCGAACCGAAGAAGTCTTGGTACCACTGCAGCGAGAAGCCTTGCAGCGGATACACCAGGAAGCTCCCCGAGTTGAACGACAACGGGATGATCACCAGTACCGGCAACACCAGGAACAGCAGCACCAGCCCGCAAAGGATGCGCAAACTGTAGTACCAGACCCGTTCGACGGGCGACATGTAAGGGCTCAGCATGACAACGCTCCTCAGCTCAGACGCAGGCGGCTTGCGCCAACCAGCCAGCTATAGATCAGGTACAACAGCACGGTGGCCAGCAACAGCAACCCGCCCAGCGCGGTGGCCATGCCCCAGTTGATGCTGGTGTTGGTGTAGAAGGCGACAAAGTAGCTGACCATCTGGTCGTTCGGGCTGCCCAGCAGTGCCGGGGTGATGTAGTAGCCGATCGCCAGGATGAACACCAGCAGGCAACCTGCGCCGACGCCGGCATAGGTCTGCGGCAGGTACACCCGCCAGAAGCTGGCGAACGGATGGCAACCCAGGGAGATCGCCGCACGCATGTAGGTCGGGGAAATGCCCTTCATCACGCTGTAGATCGGCAAAATCATGAACGGCAGCAGAATGTGGACCATCGAGATGTACACGCCGGTACGGTTGAACACCAGTTCCATCGGCTTGTCGATCAGCCCCAGCGCCATCAGGCCGCTGTTGATCAGCCCCCCGGACTGGAGCAGCACGATCCACGCCGCCACCCGCACCAGGATCGAGGTCCAGAACGGCAGCAACACCAGGATCATCAGCAGGTTGCTCTGCCGGGTCGGCAGGTTGGCCAGCAGGTAGGCCAGCGGGTACGCCAACGCCAGGCAGATGACGGTGATCACCAGGCCCATCCACAGGGTGCGGGCAAAGATGTCGAGGTAGATGGCCTGGTCCGGTGTGGTCGGCGCCAGCTCGCCCAGGTCATCGATACGGTGGTCCACCGAGGCCAGCAGGTAGAACGGCGTCACGCTGCTGGTGTTGCGGCGGATCGCCTGCCAGTAGGCCGGGTCGCCCCAACGCTCGTCCAGCTCCTGCAACGCATCCTTGTAGGATTGCGGCTCGGTCTTGAACGGCAGGGCCCTGGCAGTCTTGGCCAGCAGGCTGCGGTAGCCGGCCAGCTCCATGTTCAGACGCTTGGAAACATCGCCCAGGGTCTGGTTCTTGCGCGATTCGGCGAGGTCTTCGCTGAGGGCCTTGTACACGTCCTCGCCAGGCAGGCTCTTGCCGTCCCATTCAGCCACCGCGGCGACGGTGCGCGGCAAGCCGCCAACCACCTCGGGGTTGCCGACGCTCTTGTACAGCAGCGCGGCGATCGGCACGATGAAAACCAGCAGCAGAAACACTGCCAGCGGTGCGATCAATGCTTTTGCCTTCCAGCGGTTGACGCGTTCAGCACGCGCCAGGCGCTTCTTGAGGTTGGAACCTGCGCCTTCGTTCAGGGGCACTGCGATGGCCATAGCGAACTCCGAAAATCTTGGAAACAAGAGGCGTCAGCACGATGCCGACGCCCCATTGGCACGGCTTACTTGGCCGCCCAGGCGTTGAAGCGTTGTTCCAGCTGCTCGCTGTTGTCAGCCCAGAACACCACGTCGATCTGCACCTGATTGGCGATGTTCTCCGGCGTGGTCGGCATGTCCTTCTTGACCTCGTCCGTCAGCAACGCCACGGCCTTGCTGTTGGCCGGACCGTAGGCGATGTTCGAGGAGAACACCTTCTGCTGCTCGGGCTGGATCGAGAAGGCGATGAACTTCTTGGCGTCCTCGAGGTTTTTCGCGCCCTTCGGAATGGCCCAGGCATCGAAGTCGTAGATACCGCCGTTCCATACCACCTTCAGGTTGCTTTCCTTCTGCACCGCAGCGATGCGACCGTTGTAGGCCGAGCTCATCACCACGTCGCCCGAGGCCAGGTACTGCGGCGGCTGTGCACCTGCTTCCCACCACTGGATGTTTGGCTTGAGGGCGTCGAGCTTCTTGAAGGCGCGGTCCTGGCCTTCCTTGGTGCCCAGCACCTTGTAGACGTCTTTAGGTGCCACACCGTCGGCCATCAGCGCGAATTCCAGGGTGTACTTGGCACCCTTGCGCAGGCCGCGCTTGCCCGGGAATTTCTGGGTATCCCAGAAATCCGCCCAGCTGGTGGGCGCAGTCTTGAGTTTGTCGGCGTTGTAGGCCATGACGGTCGACCACACGAAGAAGCCCACGCCACACGGCTGGATGGCGCCGGCCACATAGTCGGACTCATCGCCGAACAGGGCCGGGTCGAGCTGCTCGAACATGCCTTCGTCACAACCGCGGGCCAGTTCCGGCGACTCCACCTCCACCAGGTTCCAGCTCACGCTCTTGGTGTCGACCATGGCCTTGACCTTGGCCATTTCACCGTTGTAGTCGGCGGGGATGATCTTGCCGTTGCCGGCCTTTTCCCACGGCTCGTAGAACGCCTTGACCTGGGCGGCCTTGTTGGCCCCCCCGAATGCGACCACGGTCAGGTCGGCGGCGATGGCCTGGCTTGCTGCAAACAGGCCCAGGGTCAGAGCGGTCAGCTTCAAGTGTTTGTTCATTATTGTTCTCTCCGCGTTGCTGGGATGGGTGAGGCGATCCTCACTGGGCTTCCAGAATAGGATCGAGTGCGCGACCGTGCTCGACCTCCCAGCCCAGTGGCACCACATCGCCCACGGCCAGGGCCGGGTCGAGCTCGGCGATGGGTTGCTTCACGAAGAAGTCCGCCTTGCCGCACACTTCCAGACGCACCCGCACGTGGTCGCCCAGGTAGATGAATTCGGCCACCCGCCCAGAGAAGCGGTTGACGCAGCTTTCGCTGTGACCGTTCAGGCGCACGCGCTCCGGACGGATCGACAGGGTGACCGGCTCGCCCGGCTGGCCGACGTTGACGGCCAGTGCCTCGACCTTCTCGCCACGGGGCAGCGCCACCAGGCAGCGATCGCCGGTCTGGCTGAGCAGGCGCCCGTTGATACGGTTGTTCTCGCCGATGAAGTTGGCCACGAAGGTATTCTTCGGCTCTTCATACAGGGTGCGCGGGTCGGCGATCTGCTGGATCTCGCCCTGGTGGAACACGGCCACGCGGTCGGACATGGTCAGCGCTTCGCCCTGGTCGTGGGTCACGTAGACCACGGTCACGCCCAGACGCTGGTGCAGGTGCTTGATTTCCATCTGCATGTGTTCGCGCAGCTGCTTGTCGAGGGCGCCGAGGGGTTCGTCCATCAGTACCAGTTGCGGTTCGAACACCAGGGCGCGAGCCAGCGCAACACGCTGCTGCTGGCCGCCGGAAAGCTGGCCGGGGTAGCGCTGGGCGAAGGTTTCGAGCTGCACCATGTTCAGCACGCGCTTGACCCGCTCGCTGATGTCGGTCTTGCTCAGGTTGCGCACGCTCAGCGGGAAGGCCAGGTTCTCGGCCACGGTCATGTGCGGGAACAACGCATAGTTCTGGAACACCATGCCGATG
The DNA here is from genome assembly GCF_029960155.1 of Pseudomonas sp. PS01300. NCBI lineage: Bacteria > Pseudomonadati > Pseudomonadota > Gammaproteobacteria > Pseudomonadales > Pseudomonadaceae > Pseudomonas > Pseudomonas sp. PS01300. The sequence goes on from NZ_JASCPN010000032.1 coordinate 23,078, forward strand.
TCGCGCTTGTGCGGCGGCACGTTGTTGATCGAACGCCCGTCCAGCAGGATCTCGCCGGCGGTAGGGGTTTCGAACCCTGCCAGCATCATCAGGCTGGTGGTCTTGCCCGAGCCCGAGGGGCCGAGCAGGGTCAGGAACTCGCCTTTGCGAATATCCAGATTCAGGTCTTTGACGATCAGCGACTCGCCGTCGTAGCTCTTCTGCACACCACGGAAGCTGACCAGCACTTCGCCGGTTGCAGCGTTCGAATTCACCTCACTCATACCTGCACCTTCTTGTTGGATGACTGCTGTGACCCAAGACTAGAGAAGGCAGAAGGTGGCGCAAATCGGGGGTGCTGAGAGAATGCCATCAGCCGGATGGAAACTTGCGGGTAGGGATTGCCCTACAAGGGTGGCGTTTTCAGACACGTTGATAGCCGTGCTGCCCCCTTCGTTGGCAAGCCAGCCCCCACAAGGTTTGTCGGTACACGCCGAACCTGTGGCGGCTGGCTTGCCAGCGAAGGGATCAACCCGATGTCGTTTTTGGAACACTCACACCAGCTTGTGCTCCATCGCATACTTCACCAGCTCGGCCAGCGAAGTCACATTCAGCTTCTGCATCAGGCGCGCCTTGTGGGTGCTGATGGTCTTGTTGCTCAGCGCCAGCTGCTGGGCAATGTCGTTGACGTTCGCCCCCTGGGCCAACCGTTCGAACACCGAGAACTCGCGCTCCGACAGCATCGAGTGCAGGGGGCGCGAATCCGTCAGCCCCACCTCGAACACCATGCGGTCGGCCAGGTCCGGATCGATGTAGCGCCCGCCCCCCGCCACCCGGCGAATCGCGGTCAGCAGCAGCGGCGGATCACTGTCCTTGGTCGCGTACCCCGCCGCGCCGATCTTCAGCGCCCGCGCCGCCATCTGCGCCTCGTCATGCATCGACAGCACCAGGATCGCCGGCGGCGCGCTCAACGCGCGAATTCGCGGTATCGCCTCCAGCCCGTTCACCCCCGGCATCGAGATATCCAGCAACACCACCTCGCATTCGGTGTGGCGCAAGGCTTCGAGCAACTGCTCGCCATTGCCGGCCTCGCCCACCACCTGCATGTCCTTGGCCAGGCCGATCAACTGCTTGATGCCCTCGCGCACGATGGTGTGGTCTTCGGCAACCAATACTCGAATCACTGTCAGCTCCTGTCGTTGTTCAGGGGGATGCGTACGCTCAACGTGGTGCCCTCGCCCGGTTCGCTGTCCAGGCGCATGCTGCCGCCCAGCATCAGCACGCGCTCGCGCATGCCCACCAGGCCGAACGAGGTCGGGCGCTGGTCACTCTGCACGAAACCCACGCCGTCGTCGCTGATGGTCAGGCACAGCATCGCACCGTCCAGGCCCAGGTTGATCTGCACAGTATGCGCGTGGGCGTGGCGCATGACGTTGGTCAGGGCCTCCTGCAGAATGCGGAACAGGCTGGTGGCCTTGGCGTCGCTGAGCGGCGGCAGGTTGTCCGGTACCTCGACCAGGCACGGGATCTGCGTGCGGGCCTCGAAACGCCGGGCCTGCCACTCGATGGCCGAGGCAATGCCGGCATCCAGAATCGGCGGGCGCAAGGCCGTGGCGACGTCGCGCACCAGCTGGAACAGCTGCGCGATCAGGCGCTTCATGCTGCCCAGGCGCTCGTTCAGGCCCGGGTCCAGCCCGGCATAGGCCAGCTCGCACATCGAGGTTTCCAGCTTGAGCACGGTCAGCATCTGTCCGAGCTCATCATGCACCTCGCGGGCGATCCGCGCTTTCTCTTCCTCGCGCACGCTCTCCAGGTGCGCCGACAGTTCGCGCAGCTGCTCCTGGGAGCGCGCCAGTTCCAGCTCGGCGCGCTTGCTCTGGCTGATGTCCCATACCACCCCGTCCCACACCACGCGGCCGTCGCGCAGATTGCGGGTACTGGCCTTGATGTCGGCCCAGCGCTGCTCACCCTGGCGCGTGACGATGCGGCCCTGCCACGACCAGTCCTGGTCGGTGGCCAGCGCCTGGTCCTGCACGCGGTGATAGTCGGCGCGGTCTTCGCTGTGCACCAGGTTGCGCAAGCCCATGTCCGGGTGCTGCAGTTCGATGGGCGAGTAGCCGACCAGGGCCTCGCTGCCTTCGCTGATATAGGGGAACTCCAGGTCGCCGATCGCCGGGTTGCGTTCCAGCCGGAACACCAGCCCCGGCACGTTGCCGGCAATGCCCTTGAGCCGCGCCTCGCTCTCGCGCAGCGCCGCCAGGGCACGGCGGCGCTCGGTGACGTCATTGATGAACACCACCAGGTATTCGGCATCGCGAAAGCGCAAGAAGCTCAACGACACATCCACCGGTACCAGGCTGCCATCGGCGCGCAGGCACTGGGTCTCGAAGCGCTGCGCCGCCTCGTCGCTGGCCCGTGCACGCTTCCAAAGGTCCAGCCAGCGGTCCATGTGCAGGTTGGGCTCGATATCGATCAGCGGGCGATCGTTCAGCGCCCCCGAGGTATAGCCGAGCATGCTTTCGACCGCGCGGTTGGCGTAGCGCACATGGCTGTCCCAATGCACCCACAGGATGCCCACGGTGCTCTGGTCGAGGGAGAACTGGCTCAGGCGCAGCGCCTCTTCGCGGGCCAGGCGCTTGGCGATGTTTTCCCGCGCAGCCAGCAGATTGAGTTCCAACTGCTGTTGCTGGCGCCGCTGCCAGATCACGATGAAGACGCAACTGAAGAACAGCGCCGCGAACAGCAACGCCAGGTTCTGCCAGAACCCCGGTGACTCGCTCAGGCGCGGGTAGCGGGGTTGCAGCCAGCGGTTGTGCAACTGCTCCAGGTCCTTGGCCGGGATGGCCTGCAGGCCGACCTCGATGATGTCGGCCAGTATCGGCCAGTCACGCCGTGAGCCCACCCGCAGCAACTGCGGCAAACCGATGTCGCCCACCACCACCAGATCGCTGAATTCGTTCTCGCGCGACAACCGGCTCAACTGCGCTTCATCCAGCACCGCGTAGCGCACCTGCTCGCTGAGCAACAGCTGCAAGGCCTGGCGCTCGGCCGGCACGCCTTGAAGATTCAGGTTGGAATAGGTCGCGCGCAGATAGTCGGCCAGTGAACTGGGCATGCGCACTGCCACCCGCTCGTTTTCGGCGAGCCGCTCCAGGTCCACTGCCATCGAGCCGTTGCGCGGGCCCACGATCAACTGCGGTACGCGCATGTAGGGGTCGCTGAACAACCAGCGACGCAGGCTGGCCGGGGTCTGGGTCAGCCCTGGCGCCAGGTCGATCTCGCCGCCGGCCAGGGCATGCTCGAGCGCGGCCTGGTCGGGGAAGTTGCGCCACGTCAGGTCCAGGTCCAATGCCCTGCCCAGCCAGTTCATCAGCTCGACGTTGACACCTGACAGCTGCTGCAGGCGCCGGTCGAACTGCGCGAACGGAGCCTGCAACACCAGGCCCACCCGCAAGCTGCGGTGCTGGTCGAGCCATTGCTGTTGCGCCGGGGCCAGGCGTACCGCAGCCGGTACGGATGCCTGCTCCGCGTTCGCCATAAAGGGCCAGCACAAGCAGCCGATAAACAACAGGCAGCGCAAACGCATCATCTTGAATCTCGTCAATGAAGGGACCGCCATCGAACATGGCCGTCGTCGACAAATACCATTAGGCTGTCGGTATCACTCTGGCCTGGATCGATCAATGTTCGTACTCAAACGCACGGCGCTTTCGGCGCTATGCCTGTCCTTGATACTACCTTGTACCGCACAAGTTCTGGCGCAGGAAACGCCGGCCGCCGACGCCGATGCCGCGCCGGCCACGCGCCAGGCGCTGCCCGAGCGCAGCCAGGAAGACGCCCAGGCCCTGGAGCGGCAAGTGCCCAAGGACGAGCAGCAAACCCTGCAGGCCGGCAGTGACAGCTTCCTGGCCCTGTGGAAACCTGCCAACACCCCGGCACCCGAAGGCGTTGTGATCATCGTCCCGGGTGCCGGCGAGAGCGCCGACTGGCCACGCACCGTCGGCCCCCTGCGGCGCAAGTTCCCCGATGCAAAATGGGCCAGTCTGAGCCTGAGCCTGCCGGATCTGCTGGCCGAGAGCCCGGTGGCCCGCAAGGAAACCCCGGCACCGGCACCGCAACCGGACAAGGACGTGAAGGGCGCACCGGCCAAGGCCACGCCGGCCGATGCCAATGCCAACATTGCCCAGGCCACCGCAGCAGAAACCGAAAACAGCGAAAGCGCCGAAGCGCCCGCCAGTACCGATCCGGCGGCCAGTGAAAAGGCCGACGCCGAGCGCATCTTCGCCCGCCTGGATGCCGCCGTCGCCTACGCACAGCAGCAGAACGCACGCAGCGTGGTGCTGCTGGGCAGCGGCAGCGGTGCCTACTGGTCAGCCCGTTACATCAGCGAACGGCAACCGCCGCAGGTGCAAAAGCTGGTGATGGTCGCTGCGCAGAACCCGGCCCGCGTCGAACACAGCCTCGACAGCCTGGCCGCCACGCTCAAGCTGCCGACCGCCGACTTCTACTATGCCAACCAGGCCGGCGCCAGGCAGGCGGCCGTGAACCGCCTGCAGGCCAGCAAGCGACTCAAGGACAGCAGCTACCACCAGGTCGCCCTGACGGCCATGCCCGGCAACCAGGCTGCCGAGCAGGAGCAACTGTTCCGCCGCATTCGCGGCTGGCTGAGCCCGCAAGCGGTCGACTAGAAGCCGCGCCGCTTGCGTACCACCGCGTAGGCCTGATGCAGGTCCCGGGTACGCTCGGTGGCGTCGCGCACCTGCGCCGGGCTCGCGCCGCTACCCACCAGTTTGTCCGGATGATGCCGGCTGAGCAGGCGCCGGTAGGCCTGCTTGACCTGTACAGGCTCGGTCTCGGGTAACACCCCCAGCAAGCGCAGGGCCTCGGGATAGCTGATGCCCTGATTGCCCAGGGCCGCCCGGTGCGGCTCGTAGTCGCTGGCCAATGCCTGCACCCGGGTCGTCGACCAGCCCAGCTGCTGCCCCCACTGCATCAGCAGTTCGCGCTCGTGACGCCCTACCCGGCCATCGGCCCAGACCATGCGCCAGCAGGCACGCAGCAAGCCTTCGGCAGCATGGGGTTGCTGCTTGAGGCGACGCAGGTGCGGATGCAGGCGCTCGCTGCCGCTCTTGCCCCGGTTGAATGCGGCAATCGCGCGCAGACGTGCCGGTTCGCTCATCTCCAGGCGCTGCATTTCCTGACGCGCCTGCTGGATATGTCCGTCGACCACCCGCCCTTCACTCTTGGCCAGGCGCCCAAGCAGCACGAACAGCACTTCGTCGTCGCGCAGCACCGCGCGCCCGCCCAGACGCTCGCGCAGGTGCGCCCAACTGTGCAGTTGCAGACGGCGGTCCATCGCCTGACCGAGCAATGCCCCCAGCAACGCCCCTGGAATGCTGGCGATGGCAAAACCCGCTCCGGCACCAATCACTGTGCTCGGCCACAACATGTCAGCGGCGCTCGGCGAGCAGGCGCTCGACTTCGGCAAGGCGTTCGAGGGTACCCACATCCACCCACTGGCCAGTGAAATGCTCCCCACTGACCAGGCCCTTGGCCATCGCCTGGCGAAACAGCGGTGCCAGCTTGAAGGCGCCGGCCTGGCAACCGTCGAACAGTTCCGGGTGCAGCACGGCGATCCCGCTGTAGGTCAAGGTCGGCGAAACCGCGTCGGCATCCTTGACCTGCCCGGCCTGCAGGCGGAAGTCACCTTTGCCGTGATGGCCCGGGTTGTCCACCAGCACCAGGTGCGCCAGCCCGGACAGCGACGCAGGCAGGCGGCTGAAGTCGTACTCGGTCCAGATGTCGCCGTTGATCAGCGCAAAAGGCGCGTCGCCAAGCAGCGGCAGCGCCTTGTAGATCCCGCCACCGGTTTCCAGTGGTTCGCCTTCGGCGGAATAGCGGATGCTCAGGCCCAGTTGCGCGCCATCGCCCAGGTGCTCTTCGATCTGCTGCCCCAGCCAGGCATGATTGATCACCACCTCGGTGAAGCCCGCCCTCGCCAGGGCGCGCAGGTGATACTCGATCAACGGCACGCCGGCCACCGGCACCAGTGGCTTGGGTGTATGCAAGGTCAGCGGGCGCATGCGCTCGCCCTTGCCTGCGGCCAGAATCATCGCCTTCATGCGCGCGCCCCGCCTGCGGCCTGCAGGCTGTCGATCAGTTCGTCCAGCTCGGCCAGCTCAGGGCGGCGGGCGATCACTTCATCTATATAAGCAAAGAACCGCGGCACATCGGCCAGGTAGCGCGGCTTGCCGTCACGGTGGCAGATGCGCGCGAAGATGCCGATCACCTTGAGGTGGCGCTGCACGCCCATCAGGTCGCTGGCACGCTGGAAGTCCTCGAAATCGGCCTGCACCGGTACGCCCAGAGCCTGCGCCCGCTGCCAGTAGTCCTTGAGCCAGCCCTCTACCCGTGCCTGCGGCCAACTGAGGAAGGCGTCCTTGAACAGACAGGTGATGTCGTAGGTCACCGGGCCGTACACCGCATCCTGGAAATCCAGCACGCCCGGGTTGGGCACACTCTGCATCAGGTTGCGCGGCATGTAGTCACGGTGCACCAGCACCTTGGGCTGGGCCAGGGCGCTGTCGATCAGCAGGGTGCTGATGCGTTGCCAGGCCGCCTGCTGCTCATTATTCATCTGCAGGCCCAGTTCACGGCCCACGTACCACTCTGGGAACAGCTCCAGCTCGCGGCGCAGCAGGGCCAGGTCATAACTGGGCAACGGCGCCTGCATCGGCAGTTGCTGGAAGGCCAGCAGCGCCTGGATGGCATCGTCGAACAGGCCATCGGCGTTGTCGCTGGTGATCACATCGAGGTAGGTGTGGTTGCCCAGATCACTCAGCAGCAGGAAGCCGCGCTCGAGATCCTGAGCGTGAATTTGCGGCACATTGACCTCGGCGCTGGCCAATAAATGAGCAATTTCCACAAAAGGCCGGCAGTTTTCCTGCGGCGGCGGGGCATCCATCACAATAAAACTGCGTCCTTCGGCGGCCCAGCGGAAGTAGCGGCGAAAGCTCGCGTCGCTGCTGGCAGCGGTCAGGCAGCCCGCTGGAACCGGACCCCAGCCCTGTTTATGGAAAAGATTTGCCAGCTGTTCGGCCAGCCATACATTCAGGTGTTGCAGGCGTACATCATGTTCGGGCATTACATGGGTCTCCGACGGCCCTAGCCGTCAAGCGGGTCATGCTTTATTATCCAGCATCTTTTTCAGACCATCGAGAGGCGTGCGGCCCCACACGCGGGCAGATGGCACGCAGGAAGCCCGGACTAATAAGATGGCATTGAAATCCCCCGCGTTTCGTAAAAAATTCCCGTTGCTCGTCACCGGCGGTCTGCTGGCGATGCAACCCCTGGCCACGTCGTACGTGGTGGCTGCCGAGCAGTTCGACTGCCAAGTTTCCGCTGCCGGAGGTTGGGACTGCAAGCCCAAGACCAGCACCGCGAACCTGCCACCACGCCCTGTGCATGACGGTGCGGCGGTCAGCTCGGCCGGCGAAACGCCTGCCCAGAGCGCCGACGGCAGTGCCGAAGCGGTGGGCAAGGGCCCAGCACTCGTCACCGAAACCAAGGGGCGCGGCCTGAAGGCACGCAGCGCCGACTACAGCCATCTGGACTGGGTACCACGCGATCAGCTGACCCCTGCCCAGCTCGCCGAAGCCGGCCCGTATTGCTCCGGGGCCTACATCGAGCCAACCCGTCCGGGCATGGATGACACCACGCCCAAGGACGAGTCGCCGACCTTCATCGGTGCCAAGGTATCGCGCTACCAGCAGGAGCAGCAGATCGCCACCCTCGCCGGTGACGTGGTGATGCGCCAGGGCAGCATGCAGGTCGAGGCCGACGAGGCCAATCTGTATCAGGCCGAGAACCGTGGCGAACTGAGCGGCAACGTCAAGATCCGCGACAACGGTTCGCTGGTGGTTGGCGATCACGCCGACATCCAGCTCGACACCGGTGAAGCCAAGGTCGACAACGCCGAGTACGTGATGCACAAGTCGCGTATCCGCGGTAACGCGCTGTACGCCAAGCGTGCCGAAAACGCGATCATTCGCCTCAAGGACGGTACCTACACCACCTGCGAGCCGAACAGCAACGCCTGGCAGCTCAAGGGCAACAACATCACGCTGAACCCGGCCACCGGCTTCGGTACCGCGACCAACGTCACCCTGCGGGTCAAGGATGTACCGGTGCTCTACACCCCGTACATCTACTTCCCGATCGATGACCGTCGCCAGTCCGGCTTCCTGCCGCCATCGTTCAGTACCAGCAGCGACACCGGCTTCATGCTGGTCACGCCGTACTACTTCAACCTGGCACCGAACTACGACGCCACCTTGTATCCACGCTACATGGCCAAGCGCGGCCTGTTGATGGAAGGCGAGTTCCGCTACCTGACCAAGTCCAGCGAAGGGCAGTTCGGTGGTGCGTGGCTGAATGACGAGGAGGACGAGCGCAAGCGCCAGTCCGACTACAAGGAAAAACGCTGGCTGATCAACTGGCAGCACAAGGGTGGCCTGGACGAGCGCCTGATGACCGAGGTCGATTACACCGACATCAGCGATCCGTACTATTTCCAGGATCTGGAATCGGATCAGATCGGCGTACAGAGCACTGACTATGTCAACCAACGCGGTACGCTCACTTACCGCGGCGGTGACTATACCGCCCGACTCAATCTGCAAGCCTACAAGCTGGCGACCATCAGCAAGATCACCCCATATGATCGATTGCCGCAGATTACCTTCAATGGCAAGTTACCCTACAAGCCAGGCGGCCTCGTCTTTGGCTACAACACTGAGTTCGTGCGATTTGACCGCGACCTGCGTCACGGTAACTTTGTTGATGAAAACGGCAACCCCGAGTTGCGGTATGACGAACGTGTAGTAGGCCTGGCCCGCGCCAATGGCGATCGCGTCACATTGGCGCCGTCGGTTAGCCTGCCTATGAGCACAAGCTATGGTTTTCTCAAGCCATCGGTGAAATTCATTCACACCAGCTACGATCTAGACCTCGATCAACGCGGGAAGAATACGCTAGCTGCTGATGAGCAGTTCAGCAGTTCGCAGAACCGCAATGTACCGATTTTAAGCGTCGACAGCGGCCTGTACTTTGATCGCGACACTCAGTGGTTCGGCACTAACTACCGCCAGACGCTAGAACCGCGCCTGTATTACCTGAATGTCCCATACAAGGACCAGACCGACATCCCCGTGTTCGATACAGGTGAATCGACCTTCAGCTACTCATCCCTGTTCCGCGAAAACCGCTTCAGCGGTTCCGACCGGATCGGTGACGAGAACAAGCTGTCGCTCGGCATTACCAATCGCTGGATTGAGGAAAACGGTTTCGAGCGCCAACGTTTCAGTATCGGCCAGGCCTTCTACTTCAAGGATCGCAAGGTTCAATTGCCACGTATTGACTGGCGCACCCGTGAAGATGCCAAGGCTGACGTATCACCCTATGCGCTGGAGCATGAGTACCGCTTCAACCGCGACTGGCGCTTGAACTCTAACTTCAACTGGGATCCGGATAGCCGTAGCACACGCTCAGGCAGCACTATGTTCCACTACCAGCCTGCCGATAACGTCAACAAGATCGTCAACCTGGGCTACCGCTATCGTAACGATACTGTCCGTTACAACCAAAGCACCGGCCAATGGCAAGTCGGCGGCGGAGATTACGGCACACCTGGCACTCCGAACTACGTGAAGGACTACTACAAGATCCAGCAACATGACTTCTCCGTCATGTGGCCGATCGTTCCGCAGTGGACTGCAATCGCCCGCTGGCAGCACGACTACAACCGCAACCGCACCCTGGAAGCCATGGGCGGTTTCGAGTACGACAACTGCTGCTGGAAGCTGCGTCTGATCAACCGCTACTGGATCGATTACGACGAATACAGCCAGGACGCACCCTCCAACGAAAAAGGCGACCATGGGATCTTCCTGCAGATCGTGCTGAAAGGCCTCGGTGGTGTAGTGGGTAAAAAGGTCGAAACTTTCCTCGACGAAGGCATTCAAGGTTACCGTGCACGTGAAGACCAAGCTTATTGACTGTCTGCGCCCGCTGATGCTGGGCGCTGTATTACTGAGCAGCACCGCGCACGCCGCGGTGCAGACCCTGGACAAGGTGGTGGCCATCGTCGACAACGACGTGGTCATGCAAAGCCAGCTGGACCAGCGCGTGCGCGAGGTCGAACAGACCATCGCCAAGCGCGGCGGCGCCACACCTCCGCCCGGCGTGCTCGACCAGCAGGTGCTGGAGCGCCTGATCGTGGAAAACCTGCAACTGCAGATTGGCGATCGTTCCGGCATCCGCATCACCGACGAAGAACTCAACCAGGCCATGGACACCATTGCCCAGCGCAACGGCATGAACATGAGCCAGTTCCGTGCGGCCCTGGCCCATGACGGCCTGTCGTTCGATGACGCCCGCGAGCAGGTCCGTCGCGAGATGATCATCAGCCGCGTGCGCCAGCGCCGGGTAGCCGAACGCATCCAGGTTTCGGAACAGGAAGTGAAGAACTTCCTCGCCTCGGACCTGGGCAAGATGCAGTTGTCCGAAGAGTTCCGCCTGGCCAACATCCTGATCCCGACCCCGGAAAGCGCCAACTCGGCGGCTATCCAGGCGGCTGGCCAGCAAGCGGCCGCGATCTACCAGCAGCTCAAGCAAGGCGCCGACTTCGCCCAGCTGGCGACTGCCCGTTCGGCCAGCGAGAACGCACTGGAAGGTGGCGAGATGGGCTGGCGCAAGGCCGCCCAGCTGCCACCTCCTTTCGATCGCCTGCTCAGCACCATGGCTGTGGGTGACGTCACCGAGCCTGTACGCACACCGGGTGGCTTCATCATCCTGAAGCTGCAGGAAAAGCGCGGCGGCCAGACACAGCTGCGCGACGAAGTGCATGTTCGCCACATCCTGATCAAGCCAAGCGAAGTGCGCAGCGAAGCCGCCACCCAGCAACTGGCGGAAAAGCTCTATGAACGCATCAGCGCCGGCGAAGATTTCGCCGAGCTGGCGAAGAGCTTCTCCGAAGATCCGGGTTCAGCGCTCAATGGCGGCGACCTCAACTGGGTCGATCCGAACGCACTGGTACCCGAGTTCCGCGAAGTCATGGCCAGCACCCCTCAGGGTCAGCTGTCCAAGCCGTTCCAGACCCAATACGGCTGGCACGTACTGGAAGTCCTGGGCCGTCGCTCCACCGACAGCACCGAACAGGCACGCGAGCAGCAAGCCATGAACGTGCTGCGCAACCGCAAGTACGACGAAGAGCTGCAAAGCTGGCTGCGTCAGATCCGCGACGAAGCCTATGTTGAAATCAAGCTTCCTGGCGCCGACCAGGCAGCCCAGTGAAACACCAGCGCTTCGCCCTGACACCCGGCGAGCCGGCCGGCATAGGACCTGACCTGTGCCTGCTGCTCGCCGAGCACGCCCAGCCCCACCCCCTGATCGCCATTACCAGTCGTGACCTGCTCGTCGAGCGGGCCGCGCAACTGGGCGTGGCCGTCACGCTGCTGCCTGTCAGCCCCGACGCCTTCCCGGATGCGCCTGCCCCTGCGGGCAGCCTGTACGTGTGGGACACGCCGCTGGCAAGCCGGGTAGTCGCCGGGCAGCTGGACAAACGCAACGCCGCCTTCGTACTGCAAACCCTGACCCGTGCGGGCCAGGGCTGCCTTGACGGGCACTTTGCCGGGATGATCACCGCGCCCGTGCACAAGGGCGTGATCAACGAAAGCGGCATTGCGTTTTCCGGGCATACCGAATTCCTCGCCGAGCTGACCCACACCACGCAAGTGGTGATGATGCTTGCCACCCGCGGGCTGCGCGTGGCCCTGGTGACCACGCACCTGCCGCTGCGCGCAGTGGCCGACGCCATCACCGCCGAACGCCTGGAGCGGGTCACGCGGATCCTGCATGCCGACCTGCAGAGCAAGTTCGGCATCGCCCAGCCACGCATCCTGGTGTGCGGGCTCAACCCGCATGCGGGTGAAGGCGGCCACCTGGGCAGCGAAGAAATAGACATCATCGAACCGACATTGGCGCGCCTGCGCAGCGAAGGCATGGACCTGCGCGGCCCGTTGCCTGCCGACACCCTGTTTACCCCCAAATATCTGGAGCACTGCGACGCAGTGCTGGCGATGTACCACGACCAGGGCCTGCCGGTGCTCAAGTACAAGGGCTTCGGCGCCGCCTTGAACGTCACCCTGGGCCTGCCGATCATTCGCACATCGGTGGACCACGGCACTGCCCTGGACCTTGCCGGCACCGGCAGGATCGACACCGGCAGCCTGCAGGTAGCACTGGAAACCGCCTACCAGATGGCCGAGACCCATTTATGACCGAGCAATACCAACACAAGGCGCGCAAGCGCTTCGGCCAGAACTTTCTGCACGACGCCGGCGTCATCGACCGCATCCTGCGCTCGATCAGCGCCAAGGCAGGCGAGCGCCTGCTGGAAATCGGTCCGGGCCAGGGCGCCCTGACCCAGGGCCTGCTCAACAGCGGCGGCCAGCTGGATGTGGTGGAACTGGACAAGGACCTGGTACCGATCCTCAACCAGCAGTTCGCCGGCCGTGACAACTTCCGCCTGCACCAGGGCGATGCGCTCAAGTTCGACTTCACCAGCCTGGGCGCCGCGCCGCACAGCCTGCGGGTGGTCGGCAACCTGCCGTACAACATCTCCACCCCACTGATCTTTCACCTGCTGGCCAACGCCGAGCTGATCCGCGACATGCACTTCATGCTGCAGAAGGAAGTGGTCGAGCGCCTGGCCGCCGGCCCGGGCGGTGGCGACTGGGGCCGCCTGTCGATCATGGTGCAGTACCACTGCCGCGTGGAACACCTGTTCAACGTCGGCCCGGGGGCGTTCAACCCACCGCCCAAGGTCGATTCGGCCATCGTGCGCCTGGTACCCCACACCACCCTGCCGCACCCGGCAAAGGATCATCGCCTGCTCGAGCACATCGTGCGCGAAGCGTTCAACCAGCGCCGCAAGACACTGCGCAACACCTTGAAGGCCCTGCTCAGCAGCGACGAGATCGCCGCCGCCGGTGTCGATGGCAGCCTGCGCCCCGAGCAACTGGACCTGGCCGCCTTCGTGCGCCTGGCCGACAAGCTGGCCGAACAGCCGCAGTAACACCTGATAACGGCCGGTCATGCCCGCATGACTGGCCGGCAACCCCGCCGATAGCCTAGACTGATGCCATTGCCGTATTCGCGTCTGTTGCCAAGGCCCTCTTGAATGTCCGATCCCCGCTATCAGGTCGACGTCGACGTCGTTACCCGCTTCCTCAAAGAACATTCCGATCCCGAAAACGACCGCTTTGCCTTTGCCTACACCATTACCGTGCACAACAACGGTTCGGTGGCGGCCAAGCTGATGTCGCGTCACTGGCTCATCACCAATGGCGATGGCCAGGTGGAAGAGGTCAAGGGCGCCGGGGTGATCGGTCAGCAGCCGCTGATCGAGCCTGGCCAGAGCCACACCTACAGCAGTGGTGCCGTGCTCAGCACCCAGGTGGGCACCATGGAAGGCAGCTATCAGATGTTCGCCGAGGATGGCATCCGTTTCGAGGCCCCGATCAAGGCGTTCCGCCTGGCCGTACCCGGGTCGCTGCACTGATGGCGGTGTATGCCGTCGGCGATCTCCAGGGCTGCCTGCAACCGCTCAAATGCCTGCTCGAGCGGGTGAACTTCAACCCGTCGGTCGACCGCCTGTGGCTGGTCGGCGACCTGGTCAACCGCGGCCCCGAGTCGCTGGAAACCCTGCGCTATCTGTACGCCATGCGCGACTCGCTGGTGTGCGTGCTGGGCAACCACGACCTGCACCTGCTGGCCGCCTGGCACACCATCGAGCGCCTGAAGAAAAGCGACACCCTGCGCGAGATTCTCGATGCCCCGGATGCCGACGAACTGCTCGACTGGCTGCGCCGGCAAAAGCTGCTGCATTACGACGAGCAGCGCGGCGTGGCGATGGTGCACGCCGGCATTCCACCGCAGTGGACCCTGGGCAAGGCGCTGGAGCTGGCTGGCGAGGTCGAAGAAGTGCTACGCGATGACAATCGGCTCAAGCTCTATCTGGACGGCATGTACGGCAACGAGCCGAACAAGTGGAGCAAGAACCTGGGCGGGGTCGAACGCCTGCGGGTCATCACCAATTATTTCACCCGCATGCGCTTCTGCACCGCCGAGGGCAAACTGGACCTCAAGGGCAAGGAAGGCGCCGACACCGCCCCACCCGGCTACAAACCGTGGTTCGCCCACAAGGGCCGTCGCTCGCGTCACGTGAAGATCATCTTTGGACACTGGGCAGCCCTCGAGGGCCGCTGCACCGAGCCAGGCGTGTACGCACTGGATACCGGCTGCGTGTGGGGCGGTGCGATGACCCTGTTCAATGTCGATACCGGCCAGTACCACCGCTGCGAGTGCACCGAAGAAGGCACCGTTCGCCCGCTGGCCAGCCCCGTGCAACCGGCTAGAATAGCCGATCAATCCTGAAGGACCCGCCCATGAGCGAATTCAAACGTATCCCTCCAGAGCAGGCTCAGGCGCTGCTTGCGCAAGGCGCCGTGGTGGTCGATATCCGCGACCAGCCCACCTTTGCCAACGGCCATATCACCGGCGCCCGCCACCTGGACAACCAGTCGGTCGCCGACTTCATCCGCGGCGCCGACCTCGACGCCCCCACCGTGGTGGTCTGCTACCACGGCAACTCCAGCCAGAGCGCGGCCGCGTATCTGGTCAGCCAGGGTTTTTCCGACGTCTACAGCCTCGACGGCGGCTTCGAGCTGTGGCGCGCCACCTTCCCGGCAGAAACCGCCCAGGGCTCTGCCGAATAATTTTTTTGTTGGCCTGCAGCCCGCGCCCTGCGCGGGCTCGCGCCAGACCAGACGAACGGTCGTGGCGAACTAATCGCCCAACCGCCCTTGACCTCGCCGATTACCAACTATCCTTAAGCCCAGGCCATCCAAAAAGGGGAGAGCCGGTACACCGGCGTGCGGGTCATCGGTAAGGTTCCAAGGGTGTTCTGGGGGGTATACAGCAGGCGGCAGTGCCGTCTGCATGCCAGCATCAACTGATCGATCCGACGTCGGCTCCACGTATCGAGCGAGGTGACGTCATGAGTATTTTTAGCCACTTCCAACAACGTTTCGAGTCCACCCGTCAGGAAGAGCTCTCGCTGCAGGAGTATCTTGAGCTCTGCAAGCAGGACCGTAGTGCCTATGCGTCGGCGGCCGAACGCCTGTTGATGGCTATTGGTGAGCCGGAACTGGTCGACACGTCGAACAACTCGCGGCTGTCGCGGATCTTCTCCAACAAGGTGATCCGGCGCTACCCCGCCTTCGAAGACTTCCATGGCATGGAAGAATGCATCGACCAGATCGTTTCCTACTTCCGCCATGCCGCACAGGGCCTGGAGGAAAAGAAACAGATCCTCTACCTGCTCGGCCCGGTGGGTGGCGGCAAGTCGTCCCTGGCTGAAAAACTCAAGCAACTGATGGAAAAGGTGCCCTTCTACGCCATCAAGGGCTCGCCGGTGTTCGAGTCCCCGCTGGGGCTGTTCAACGCCACCGAGGACGGCGCCATCCTCGAAGAGGACTTCGGCATCCCGCGCCGCTACCTGAACACCATCATGTCGCCCTGGGCGACCAAGCGCCTGGCCGAGTTCGGCGGTGACATCAGCCAGTTCAAGGTGGTCAAGCTCTACCCCTCGATCCTCAACCAGATCGCCGTGGCCAAGACCGAGCCGGGCGACGAGAACAACCAGGACATCTCGGCGCTGGTGGGCAAGGTCGATATCCGCAAGCTCGAGGAATTCCCGCAGAACGACGCCGACGCCTACAGCTATTCGGGCGCACTGTGCCGGGCCAACCAGGGCCTGATGGAATTCGTCGAGATGTTCAAGGCGCCAATCAAGGTCCTGCACCCGCTGCTCACCGCCACCCAGGAGGGCAACTACAACAGCACCGAGGGCCTCGGCGCCATCCCCTACTCCGGGATTCTGCTGGCCCACTCCAACGAATCGGAATGGCACAGCTTTCGCAACAACAAGAACAACGAGGCGTTCATCGACCGGATCTACATCGTCAAGGTGCCGTACTGCCTGCGCGTGAGCGACGAGATCAAGATCTACGACAAGCTGCTGTTCAACAGCTCCCTGGCCAAGGCCCACTGCGCACCCGACACCCTGAAGATGCTGGCCCAGTTCACGGTGCTGTCGCGCCTCAAGGAGCCGGAGAACTCGAACATCTACTCCAAGATGCGCGTGTATGACGGCGAGAACCTCAAGGACACCGATCCGAAGGCCAAGTCGATCCAGGAGTACCGCGACTCGGCCGGTGTCGACGAAGGCATGAACGGCCTGTCGACCCGCTTCGCCTTCAAGATCCTGTCCAAGGTGTTCAACTTCGACCCCCATGAAATCGCGGCCAACCCGGTGCACCTGCTGTACGTGCTGGAGCAGCAGATCGAACAGGAACAGTTCCCGGCCGAGGTGCGCGAGCGCTACCTGCGCTACCTCAAGGAATACCTGGCACCGCGCTACATCGAGTTCATCGGCAAGGAAATCCAGACCGCCTACCTGGAGTCCTACAGCGAATACGGGCAGAACATCTTCGACCGTTATGTGCTGTACGCCGACTTCTGGATTCAGGACCAGGAGTACCGCGACCCCGAAACCGGCGAGATCCTCAACCGCATCGCCCTCAACGAGGAGCTGGAGAAGATCGAGAAACCGGCTGGCATCAGCAATCCGAAGGATTTCCGCAACGAGATCGTCAACTTCGTGCTGCGCGCCCGGGCCAACAACAACGGCAAGAACCCGACCTGGCTGAGCTACGAAAAACTGCGGGTGGTGATCGAGAAGAAAATGTTCTCCAACACCGAAGACCTGCTGCCGGTCATCAGCTTCAACGCCAAGGCGAGCAAGGAGGACCAGCAGAAGCACAACGACTTCGTTACGAGAATGGTCGAACGCGGCTACACGGACAAACAGGTCCGGCTGCTCTCGGAATGGTACCTGCGGGTCAGGAAATCGCAATAAGCGGCAAGCGTCAGGCTGTCAACTGCAAGCCCGGAGTATGCGCCGGGCCTGCAGCGACAGCGCTGCCCATCTTGAAGCTAGAAGCTTGAAGCTTGCAGCTACTGCCTACTCCCGGAGGGGCCTATGAGCTATGTGATCGACCGACGCCTGAACGGCAAGAACAAGAGCACGGTCAACCGCCAGCGCTTTCTGCGGCGTTACCGTGACCACATCAAGAAGGCCGTCGAAGAGGCCGTGAGCCGTCGCTCCATCACCGACATGGAGCATGGCGAGCAGATCAGCATTCCTGGCCGGGATATCGACGAACCGGTACTGCACCATGGACGCGGCGGCAAGCAGACCGTCGTACACCCGGGCAACAAGGAGTTCACCGCCGGCGAGCATATCGCGCGTCCGCAGGGCGGCGGTGGAGGCGGCGGCAAGGGCAAGGCCGGCAATTCCGGCGAAGGCATGGACGAGTTCGTCTTCCAGATCACCCAGGAAGAATTCCTCGAGTTCATGTTCGAAGACCTCGAGCTGCCCAATCTGGTCAAGCGTCACCTGACCGGCACCGACACCTTCAAGACCGTGCGCGCGGGCATCAGCAACGAAGGCAACCCGTCGCGCATCAATATCATCCGCACCCTGCGCTCAGCCCATGCGCGGCGCATTGCGCTGTCGGGCAGCAGCCGCGCCAAACTGCGCGCCGCCCAGGAAGAACTGGCACGCCTGAAGCGCGAAGAGCCGGACAACTTCGGCGATATCCAGGAAATCGAAGGGGAAATAGAACGTCTGAGTGCACGTATACACCGCGTACCCTTTCTCGACACCTTCGACCTCAAGTACAACCTGCTGGTCAAGCAGCCCAACCCCAGTTCCAAGGCCGTGATGTTCTGTCTGATGGACGTGTCCGGCTCCATGACCCAGGCCACGAAGGACATCGCCAAGCGCTTCTTCATCCTGCTGTACCTGTTCCTGAAGCGAAACTACGACAAGATCGAGGTGGTGTTCATCCGCCATCACACCAGCGCGCGCGAAGTGGATGAGGAAGAGTTCTTCTATTCCCGCGAGACGGGCGGCACCATCGTCTCCAGCGCCCTGAAACTGATGCAGGAAATCATGGCCGAGCGCTATCAGGCCAGCGAATGGAACATCTACGCGGCCCAGGCTTCGGACGGTGACAACTGGAACGACGACTCGCCCATCTGCCGCGAGATCCTCACCAAGCAGATCATGCCGTTCGTGCAGTACTACACTTATGTCGAGATCACCCCTCGCGAGCACCAGGCCTTGTGGTTCGAATACGAACGCATCGGCGAAGCCTTCGCCGATACCTTCGCCCAGCAGCAGCTGGTGTCGGCCGGCGATATCTACCCGGTTTTCCGTGAACTCTTCCAGCGCAGGTTAGCCACATGACCGCCAGAGAGCAGAAGCGCCAACCCCTTTCCACCGGGTCCGAGTGGACGTTCGAGCTGATCCAGGCATACGACCGCGAAATCAGTCGCCTGGCCGAGCGCTACGCCCTGGACACCTACCCCAACCAGATCGAGGTGATTACCGCCGAGCAGATGATGGACGCCTATGCGTCGGTCGGCATGCCGCTGGGCTATCACCACTGGTCCTACGGCAAGCATTTCCTGAGCACAGAAAAATCGTACAGTCGCGGCCAGATGGGCCTGGCCTACGAAATCGTGATCAATTCCGACCCCTGCATCGCCTACCTGATGGAGGAGAACACCATCTGCATGCAGGCGCTGGTGGTGGCGCACGCGTGCTACGGGCACAACAGCTTCTTCAAGGGCAATTACCTGTTCCGCACCTGGACCGACGCCAGCTCGATCATCGACTACCTGGTGTTCGCCAAGCAGTACATCACCCAGTGCGAGGAGCGCCACGGCATCGACGCGGTGGAAGACCTGCTGGACTCCTGCCATGCCCTGATGAACTACGGCGTCGACCGCTACAAGCGGCCCTACCCGATCTCCGCCGAAGAAGAGCGTCGCCGCCAGAAGGACCGCGAAGAACACCTGCAAAAGCAGATCAACGACCTGTGGCGCACCATTCCCAAGGGCACCGACAAGTACAACGAGAAAGACAACGCGCGCTTCCCGGCCGAACCGCAGGAAAACATCCTATACTTCATCGAGAAGCACGCCCCGCTGCTCGAACCCTGGCAACGCGAGATCGTGCGCATCGTGCGCAAGATCGCACAGTACTTCTACCCGCAACGCCAGACCCAGGTGATGAACGAAGGCTGGGCGACCTTCTGGCACTACACCCTGATGAACGACCTTTACGACGAGGGCCTCGTGACCGAGGGCTTCATGATGGAGTTTCTGCAGTCGCACACCAGCGTTGTGTTCCAGCCAGGCTTCGACAGCCCCTATTACAGCGGCATCAACCCCTATGCCCTGGGTTTTGCCATGTACCGCGACATCCGGCGCATGTGCGAGCACCCCACTGAGGAAGACCGCCGGTGGTTCCCCGAGATTGCCGGCAGCGACTGGCTGTCGACCATCAAGTTCGCCATGAGCAGCTTCAAGGACGAGAGCTTCATCCTGCAGTACCTGTCGCCCACGGTGATTCGCGACCTCAAGCTGTTCAGCATCCTGGACGACGACCAGAAGGACGACCTGCTGGTACCGGCCATCCACGACGAAGCAGGCTACCGCACCATCCGCGAGATCCTGGCCGCGCAATACAACCTGGGCAACCGCGAACCCAACGTGCAGATCTGGAGCATAGACCGGCGTGGCGACCGCTCGCTGACGCTGCGTCACCAGCAACATGACCGCAAACCGCTGGGCGACTCCACCGACGAGGTGCTCAAGCACCTGCACCGCCTGTGGGGCTTCGACATCCATCTGGAGACCCTGCAAGGCGACCAGGTGATGAAGACCCACCACGTCCCCCCAAAGGGCGAACACGGCGAAGGTGACTACGGACGGCTGGACCTGGCTGTCGTCCACCTGTAGCCGCCCGCGCCAACCTCCGTTGTGGCCAGACAGGGTATCCTGTGGCCTCAACGGAGGTTTTTTCATGCAGATCTATAAAGTCGGTGGTGCCGTGCGCGACCGCCTGCTGGGCAGGCCGGTCACCGATATCGACTGGGTGGTGGTGGGTGCGACGGTCGAGCAGATGCAGGCCCTGGGCTACCGTCCGGTGGGGGCCGACTTCCCCGTCTTCCTTCACCCTCACAGCGGTGAAGAATATGCACTGGCGCGTACGGAGCGCAAAAGCGGGCGCGGCTATGGCGGCTTCACCTTCCATGCCAGCCCCGAGGTCACACTGGAAGAAGACCTGGTGCGGCGCGACCTGACCATCAATGCAATGGCCGAGGACGAACAGGGCCGGATCACCGACCCGTACAAGGGCCAGCAGGATCTCCAAGACCGGATTTTACGCCACGTTTCCCCCGCGTTCGCCGAAGATCCCCTGCGTGTGCTGCGCGTAGCGCGTTTCGCTGCGCGCTATGCCGGGCTGGGTTTCCAGGTAGCCCCCGAAACCCTCGCACTGATGCGCGAGCTGAGCGAGCCGGGTGAACTGCAGGCCCTTACCGCCGAGCGCAGCTGGAAGGAAATCGCCCGCGCCCTGATGGAAGAACAACCCCAGGTGTTCATTCAGGTGCTGCGTGATTGCGGTGCACTGAAGCAGTTGATGCCCGAACTCGACGTGCTGTTCGGCGTTCCGCAACCTGCGGCGCATCATCCTGAAATCGACACCGGCGTGCATACCCTGTCGGTGCTGGAGCAGGCGGCCCGTCACAACCAGCCGCTGACGGTACGCTGGGCCTGCCTGCTGCATGACCTGGGCAAAGGCCTGACCCCCGAAGAGGAGTGGCCGCGGCATATCGCCCATGAGCACCGCGGGCTGAAGGCGATCAAGGCGGTCAACCAGCGCTTCAAGGTACCGCGCGACTGCCAGGAACTGGCCTTGCTGGTGGGCGAGTACCATACCCATGGCCACCGGGCCCTGGAGCTGAAGGCATCGACCTTGCTGGAGTTGCTGCAGCGCTTCGACGTGTACCGGCGCCCGCAACGCTTTGAAGAGTTCATCGCCGCGTGCGAGATGGACGCGCGCGGGCGACTGGGGTTGGAGGAGCGTGATTATCCGCAGGCCGCCTACCTGCGTGGCGCAGCAGACGCCGCGCGGGCAGTGGCGGTGCAGCCACTGGTAGAGAAGGGCTTCACCGGCCAGGGCCTGGGCGAGGCGATCAAGCGCGAGCGGCTGAATGCGCTCAAGGCCTACAAGGAAAGCGCCAAACCCTGAATCGTTAGGCCGGCAAGGGCGGCGATTCCTGATTGCCGCCCCTGACCGTCAGTCCAGCGGCAGCGCCTTGCCATTCCAGGTGAATGGCACCGGTTCGAGTACCTGGTCGATCTGCGCCTGCCGCCACAACTGGGCCATGCTCTTGCCTGCTCCAGGGTGCACCAGTTCCGGCGCGATCAACGACAATGGCCACAAGACGAACGCATTCTTGAGAATTTCGGCCCTTGGCAACACTAGGCCGTCGAAACTGCCGTGCAGGTCACCATACATCAGCACGTCGATATCCAGCGGCAGCCCCTTGCGATCCGGAGCATAACGGCCGTTGTCGGCCTCGATGAACTTCAGGCGACGGTCCAGTTCAAGCAATGGCAGGTCGGTCAGGCCGGTGACCACCAGATTGAAAAACGGCCCGCTCTTGATGCCCACCGCCTGGCTTTCGAACACCGTCGAGCAGCGCATGTCCCTGAGCATCGCAGCCAGCGCATCGAGCCCGGCGCCGAGGTGCCGCTCGCGCTCGATGTTGCTGCCAAGGCCTAGGTATACCGGGGTCAGAGACATCCGCGCTCGATCTCCACGCCCACCCCGCTTGCCGCCGCGATGGCGCCAGGCTTGGTCAGCTTCAGTTGCAGCCAGGGAATCTGGAACTCGTCCATCAGCACCTTGGCCAGGCGTTCGGCGAACGTCTCGACCAGCTCATAGCTGGCCTGTTCGGCAAATGCCTGGATACGTGCCGTGACGCTGGCATAGTCCAGGGCCAGGCTCAGGTCGTCGCCGGCCGCCGCCGGGCGATTGTCCCAGGCGAACCGCAGGTCCAGGCGCAGGCACTGGCGAATACCGCGTTCCCAGTCATAGGCGCCGATCACGGTGTCGACTTCCAGCCCTTCGATGAACACTCTGTCCAAGCACTTCTCTCCACAGCACGACAAGGGCGCCTTGCGCCGCTAGAATCAGGGCGTCCTCGCCCGGAATAGTTAGCATGTTTTGGTTACTGGCGTCGCTCGCCTACCTGCTCGGCTCGCTGTCCTTCGCCATCGTTCTCAGCCGCCTGAGCGGCAGCCCCGACCCGCGTGCCTGCGGCTCAGGCAATGCCGGCGCCACCAACATGCTGCGTCTGGCAGGCCGCAAGCTGGCGATCCTGACCCTGCTTGGCGACCTGTGCAAGGGCCTGTTGCCCGTGCTGATCGCCAGCCTGGTCGGCCTCAACGAGCAGCAGCAGGCCTGGATAGGCCTGTGCGCGGTGGTCGGCCACCTGTTTCCGCTGTACTTCCGCTTTCGCGGCGGCAAGGGCGTGGCCACTGCCGCCGGCGTATTGCTGGGGCTCTACCCCCCGGCCGCCCTGCTGGCCATCAGCGCATGGCTGCTGACCTTCTACCTGACCCGCACCAGCTCGCTGGCCGCCTTGATCGCAACGCCCCTGGCCCTGCCCCTGCTGGCCTGGCGCGAGCCCGAGGCGCTTCTGCCGATGAGCGTGCTGACCGTGCTCATCGTATGGCGCCATCGCGGCAATCTACGCGACCTTTTTGCCGGGCGCGAACGGCATTTCTGAGGCGTTCACATGAGCGGCGCTCATGCTCACAGCCCCTGCAACTGCTCCATCGGCCAGCGTGCCTGCACGCTGATCGCCAGGGTTTCCCGCTGCCCGGCCGCCAGACGCTGGCACCCGGCATAGGCGATCATCGCGCCGTTGTCGGTGCAGAACTCGGGGCGCGCGTAGTACACATTGCCCTTGAGCCCGGCCAGCATCTCCTCCAGCGAGGCACGCAGGGCCTTGTTGGCACTCACCCCACCTGCGATCACCAGGCGCTTGAGCCCGGCCTGCTTGAGGGCGCGCTTGCACTTGATGGTCAAAGTCTCCACCACCGCCTGCTGGAACGCCAGAGCGATGTCGCAACGGGTCTGCTCGGTGTCGTCCCCGGTACGCTGGCACTGCTGCCAGGTGTTCAGGGCAAAGGTCTTCAGGCCGCTGAAGCTGAAATCCAGGCCCGGACGATCGGTCATCGGCCGCGGGAACACGAACCGACCCGGCACGCCCTGCAGCGCCAGGCGCGCGATCTCCGGGCCACCGGGATAGTTCAGGCCCATCATCTTGGCCGTCTTGTCAAACGCTTCGCCGGCCGCATCGTCGAGGGACTCGCCAAGCAGTTCGTACTGGCCGATGCCATCCACACGTACCAACTGCGTATGGCCGCCCGACACCAGCAAGGCGACGAACGGAAACTCCGGCGGTTGTGCCTCGAGCATCGGTGCCAGCAGGTGGCCCTCCATGTGATGCACGCCCAGGGCCGGGATGCCCCAGGCAAAGGCCAGCGCCTGGGCGCACGAAGCCCCCACCAGCAGCGCCCCGACCAGGCCAGGGCCTGCCGTGTAGGCGATGGCGTCGATCTCGGTGGCCACGCAGTCGGCCTCGGCCAGCACCTGGCGGATCAACGGCAGCATGCGCTTGACGTGATCACGCGAGGCCAGCTCCGGCACAACCCCGCCATACGCGCGGTGCAGGTCGATCTGACTGAACAGTGCATCGGCCAGCAGGCCGCGTTCGCTGTCGTATAATGCGACACCAGTTTCGTCGCAGGATGTTTCCAATCCCAGTACTAGCATGGGTTTGCGCCTTGTTGGGGCTGAATTCGAAGGCGCGCATGATAGTCCTCGCTCCCGGTGCCGACCAGCGGTTTTCGATCAGAGGCTTTGCATTCAGGCCAGCTAAGGGTTAACATCCGCAACCCTTAAAAACCGACGTTCTCCAGTGCACATATTTGCCACGAGTTCGTTGACCCCCGGTAATGAATGAAGGTAGCTCTGGATGCCAGCCGTCAAAGTTAAAGAGAACGAACCCTTCGACGTAGCTCTGCGTCGTTTCAAGCGCTCCTGCGAAAAAGCCGGTGTACTGGCTGAAGTTCGTAGCCGCGAATTTTACGAGAAGCCAACTTCCGAGCGTAAGCGCAAGGCAGCAGCCGCTGTCAAACGCCACGCCAAGAAAGTTCAGCGCGAACAGCGCCGCGCCGTTCGTCTGTACTGATACAGACGTTCGTCGCCAGCTTCTGCCATGCCCGGTGCAAGCCGGGCTGTCGGCAGTTGATGCTGTTTCCTCTGGCCTGGACCTTCGGGTCGAGCGCCTGAGATGCCCAAACTGCTATGCAGCAAGGGCAAGCCTGCCTTACACGTCAGACCTGGCCTTACCGCCAGCAGTGCACGTCACCCCTGACGAGCCTTCACCGGCTGCAGACGAGCACACCCCCTTTCCTTTTTTGTGTCACGTCATTCGAGCTTGCATCGAATGCGTCGCTGTTCCCGCAGCATTAGCGATTACACTTGATTGTCGCCTGATGACGAGAGTGCCATGGCCGGGCTGATTCCCCAGAGTTTTATTGACGACCTCCTCAACCGCACCGACATCGTCGACGTGGTGAGTTCGCGTGTAAACCTGAAAAAGTCCGGCAAGAATCACACGGCCTGCTGCCCGTTCCACAAGGAGAAGACCCCCTCCTTCAGCGTCAGCCCCGACAAGCAGTTCTACTACTGCTTCGGTTGCGGCGCCGGCGGCAACGCCCTGGGCTTCATCATGGACCACGACAACCTGGACTTCCCCCAGGCTGTCGAAGAGCTGGCCAAGGCCGCCGGCATGGAAGTGCCGCGCGAAGAGAGCAGCCGCGGGCAAAAGCCGCGCCAGCCCACCGATTCGCCGCTGTACCCGCTGCTCGAGGCCGCTGCCGAGTTCTATCGCCAGGCCCTGAAGAACCACCCGACACGCCGCTCGGCCGTCGAATACCTCAAGGGCCGCGGCCTGTCCGGCGAAATCGCCCGCGACTTCGGCCTGGGCTTCGCGCCGCCGGGCTGGGACAACCTGTTCAAGCACCTGAGCAGCGACGCCCTGCAGCAAAAGGCCATGGTCGACGCCGGCCTGCTGATCGAGAATGCCGAGACCGGCAAGCGCTATGACCGCTTCCGCGACCGCGTGATGTTCCCCATCCGCGACAGCCGTGGCCGGGTCATCGCCTTCGGTGGGCGGGTGCTGGGCGACGACAAGCCCAAGTACCTGAACTCCCCCGAAACCCCTGTGTTCCACAAGGGCCAGGAGCTCTACGGGCTGTACGAGGCACGCAAGTTCAACCGCAACCTCGACGAGATCATCGTGGTCGAGGGCTACATGGACGTCATCGCCCTGGCCCAGCAAGGTTTGCGCAATGCCGTGGCCACCCTTGGCACCGCCACCAGTGAAGACCACCTCAAGCGCCTGTTCCGCGTGGTGCCCAGCGTGCTGTTCTGCTTCGACGGCGACCAGGCCGGCCGCAATGCCGCCTGGCGCGCCCTGGAAGCCACGCTGTCGAGCCTGCAGGACGGGCGCAAGGCGCGCTTTCTGTTCCTGCCAGAAGGCGAAGACCCGGACACCCTGGTGCGTGCCGAGGGCACCGACGCCTTCCGTGCGCGCATCAACCAGCATGCTCAGCCGCTGGCCGATTACTTCTTCCAGCAACTGACCGAAGAAGCCGACCCGCGGTCGCTCGAAGGCAAGGCGCACATGGTGACCCTGGCCGCGCCGTTGATCGACAAAGTGCCCGGCGCCAACCTCAAGGCCCTGATGCGCAACCGCCTGCGCGAAATAACCGGCCTGGACCTGCACCAGGTCGAACAACTGGCCCACAGCGCCCCCAGCGAGGCGCCACCGGCGTACGACCCGGGCATCGACTACGATGCGATTCCCGACTACAGCCCGGATTACAGCGACTTCCACCAGCCCGAGCATTTCCAGCCGCAGCAGCAACAATGGACACCAAGCCAGGGCGGGCAGAAGAAGAAGTGGGAAGGCAAGCCCTGGGACAAGAAGGGCAAGCCGTGGGACAAGAACGGCAAACGCGACTTCCAGCCACCGCCGCGGGTGCCGACGTCGGTGGAACCGCCGACCTTGAGCGCCCTGCGCACCCTCATGCACCACCCACAACTGGCCAAGAAGGTCGAGGATGCCAGCCATTTCGCCGCTGAAGAGCATGTGTATGCCCAGTTGCTGGTGGCGTTGCTCGAAGCCTTGCAAAAGAATCCTGAGCTACGCTCCTTACAGCTGATCGCGCGTTGGCACGGCACCGAACAGGGCCGATTGTTGCGCGCATTGGCAGAAAAGGAATGGCTGATCGATGCCGACAACCTTGAACAACAGTTTTTCGACACCATAACTAGCTTGTCCGCTCGCCAACGCGAGCGCAGCCTGGAACATCTGCTCAGGAAAGCACGTCAAAGTGAGTTGAGCGCAGACGAGAAAAATCAGCTGCGTGACCTGTTAAGCCGGAATGTTCCCGCACAAACCCCGACCTCAACTGGCGCGTGAGGTCCTAGCTCGGGTATAATCCTCGGCTTGTTTTTTGCCCGCCAAGACCTTCAGTGGATAGGGTGTTATGTCCGGAAAAGCGCAACAGCAGTCTCGCATCAAAGAGTTGATCACCCGCGGTCGTGAGCAGGGCTACCTGACTTACGCGGAGGTCAACGACCACCTGCCAGAGGATATTTCAGATCCGGAGCAGGTGGAAGACATCATCCGCATGATCAACGACATGGGGATCAACGTATTCGAGAGTGCTCCGGATGCGGATGCCCTTTTGTTGGCCGAGGCCGATACCGACGAAGCCGCCGCCGAAGAAGCTGCCGCAGCGTTGGCGGCCGTGGAGACCGATATCGGTCGCACGACAGACCCGGTGCGCATGTACATGCGTGAAATGGGTACCGTCGAGCTTCTGACCCGCGAAGGCGAAATCGAAATCGCCAAGCGTATCGAAGAAGGTATCCGTGAAGTGATGGGCGCCATTGCGCACTTCCCGGGCACCGTCGACTACATCCTCGGCGAATACGACCGCGTCACCACCGAAGGTGGCCGTCTGTCCGACGTGCTCAGTGGCTACATCGACCCGGATGACGGCATCGCGCCGCCGGCCGAAGTACCGCCGCCTGTCGATCCAAAAGCCCCGGCCAAGGCCGATGCGGACGACGACGAGGAAGAAGAGAAGGAAGGCGCCAGCGATGAAGAGGACGAGGTCGAAAGCGGCCCCGATCCGGTCGTCGCCCAGCAGCGTTTCGGCGCTGTCGCCGACCAGCTGGAAGCAACCGCCAAGGTCCTGAAGAAGCACGGTCGCCACAGCAAGCAAGGCATTGCCGAGCTGCTGCAACTGGCCGAGCTGTTCATGCCGATCAAGCTGGTACCCAAGCAGTTCGAAGTACTGGTGGAGCGCGTGCGCAGCGCCCTGGAGCGCCTGCGCGCCCAGGAACGCGCCATCATGCAACTGTGTGTGCGTGATGCCCGCATGCCACGTGCCGACTTCCTGCGTCTGTTCCCGAGCAACGAAGTGGACACCACCTGGAGCGGCGATCTGTCCAAGCGCAGCGCCAAGTGGGCCGAAGCACTGGGCCGCCTGGACGCCGATATCGTGCGTTGCCAGCAAAAGCTGATCGACCTGCAGGAAGAGACCGGCCTGACGATCGCCGAGATCAAGGACATCAACCGTCGCATGTCGATCGGTGAGGCCAAGGCCCGCCGCGCGAAGAAAGAGATGGTCGAAGCCAACTTGCGTCTGGTGATCTCCATCGCCAAGAAGTACACCAACCGTGGCCTGCAATTCCTCGACCTGATCCAGGAAGGCAACATCGGCTTGATGAAAGCGGTGGACAAGTTCGAATACCGTCGTGGCTACAAGTTCTCGACCTATGCCACCTGGTGGATCCGTCAGGCGATCACTCGCTCGATCGCCGACCAGGCCCGCACCATCCGTATTCCGGTGCACATGATCGAGACGATCAACAAGCTCAACCGCATTTCCCGGCAGATGCTGCAGGAAATGGGTCGTGAACCGACCCCGGAAGAGCTGGGTGAGCGCATGGAGATGCCTGAGGACAAGATCCGCAAGGTACTGAAGATCGCCAAAGAGCCGATCTCCATGGAAACCCCGATCGGTGACGACGAAGATTCGCACCTGGGTGACTTCATCGAGGACTCGACCATGCAGTCGCCAATCGATGTGGCCACGGTCGAAAGCCTGAAGGAAGCGACCCGGGACGTGCTCTCCGGCCTGACCGCACGTGAAGCCAAGGTGCTGCGCATGCGTTTCGGTATCGACATGAACACCGACCACACCCTCGAAGAGGTAGGCAAGCAGTTTGACGTGACCCGCGAGCGGATCCGTCAGATCGAGGCCAAGGCGTTGCGCAAGCTGCGCCACCCGACGCGAAGCGAGCATCTGCGCTCCTTCCTCGACGAGTAATGACGAACCCCGGCAAATGCCGGGGTTTTTCTTTTTCAGGCCCTGACGTTTTAACCCCTGCGTTCTTCGCCCTTCGGTCAAACCCCCGTCTACACTCGAATCTATCCACTTGAGTGACGAGGCCGCTATGCCCAGACTGCCGGCCCTCGTGCTGCCCCTCCTGCTGATGTGGAGTGCAGCGGCCGGCGCCTTGACCCTGAACGACGAAGAGAAAGCCTGGCTCAGTGCGCATCCGCAGCTGCGCCTGGGCGTCGACGCATCCTGGCCACCCTTCGAATACCGTGACCAGGACGGCAAGTACCAGGGATTGGCCGCCGACTACATTGCGTTGATCCAGGAGCGCCTGGGTGTTGTGTTCACGCCGATCGAGCCGAGCAGTTGGTCGGCCGTGCTCGAACAGGCCCGGCAGGGCCAGCTGGACCTGCTGCCCGGCATCATGTCCACCCCCGAACGCCAGGGCTACCTGGCCTTCACCCGCCCTTACCTCGACTTCCCCATCGTGATCCTGGCCCACGAAGGCGGGCCCAGGCCCCGTGACCTCAAGGAGCTGTACGGCCTGAAAGTCGCCGTGGTGGAGAACTACGCCCCACACGAACTGCTGCGTACCCACCACCCCGACCTCAACCTGGTGGCGCTGCCCAATGTCAGCTCGGCGCTTCAGGCCCTGGCCACCGACGAAGTCGATGCCGTGGTCGGCGACCTCGCCTCCAGCGTCTGGAGCCTGCGCCAGCTAAAGCTCGAAGGGCTCTACGTCAGCGGCGAAACCCCTTACCGCTACCAGCTGGCCATGGCGGCCCCGCGCCAACAGAAGATGCTGATCGGCATCCTCGACAAGGTGATTGCCGACATGAGCCCGGCCGAGCTCAGTCATATCCAGGAGCGCTGGGTCGGCAAAGTGCTGGAAAACAGCAACCGCTGGCGCGACCTGCTGCTCTACGGCCTGCCCGGCATCCTGCTGCTGGTGGCGATACTGGCGGCGGTGATGCGCGTCAACCGCCGGCTAAGCTCGGAAATTTCCCGGCGCATAGCCCTGGAACAGGAGCTGCGCAGCAGCGAGTACCACTACCGCGGCCTGGTCGAGAGCCTCTCGGCGATTGCCTGGGAAGCCGATGCCAACAACTTCACCTACAGCTATGTCTCGCCCCACGCCGAAGACCTGCTCGGCTACCCGATCAGCCAATGGCTCAAGCCCGGCTTCTGGCGCGACATCCTGCACCCGGACGACGCCCTCTGGGCACAGGCCTACTGCGACAGCGAAACCGCCGCCGGCCGGGACCACAGCCTGGACTACCGGGTGATCCGCGCCGATGGCAGGGTGCTGTGGGTACGCGACATCGTCAGCCTGATCGAGCATGGGCACACCCCGGTGATGCGCGGGCTGATGATCGACATCAGCGAAACCAAGAACACCGAGCAGGCCCTGCGTCTGTCGGAGCAGAAGTTCGCCTCGGTGTTCCAGCAATGCCCCGACATCCTGCTGATCGCCCGGGTCAGCGATGGCTGCCTGCTGGAGGTCAACGAAGCCTTCGAGGACCAGATCGGCCTGAGCCAGGACCAGGTGATCGGCCGCACCGCCGCCGAGCTCAACCTGTGGGGCATCGAAGACCAGGGGCCAGCCCCGCTGCAGCGCCTGCAGGGCGGCAATATCCGCAACCTCGAAATGCCTTTTCGGCGCAGCAACGGCCAGCTGTTCACCGGGCTCACCTCGGCGGAGATATTCGACCTGGACAGCACCCCGGCGCTGGTGGTGGCGGTGCGCGACATCAGCCAGCTCAAACAGACCCAGGAGCAACTGCAGACCTCCGAAGAAAAGTTCGCCAAGGCCTTCCACGCCTCGCCTGACGGCCTGCTGCTGTCGCGCCAGAGCGACGGGCTGCTGATCGAGGTCAACGACGGGTTCTGCCGCATCACCGGCTTCGATAGCCAGGTACTGGACCACAGCACCCTGGAGTTGGGCATCTGGGTAGACCTCAACGAGCGCCGGCAACTGCTCGAGCTGCTGAACCGAAACGGCTTCGTACGCGACTTCAGCTGCCACATCCGCCGCGCCGACGGGCAGATCCGCCTGTGCGAAGTCTCGGCGCGGCCGCTGCCGATTGCCGGCGTGGACTGCATGCTGACCATCGCCCGCGACATCACCGAGCGTCACCTGATGCAGGAAAAACTGCAACTGGCGGCCACTGTGTTCGAAAACACGGCCGAAGGCGTACTGATCACCGACATCGACCAGCACATCAGTGCGGTCAACCGCGCGTTCAGCGAAATCACCGGCTACAGCGAGTTCGAAGCGCTGGGCCAGACCCCGCGCCTGCTCGCCTCGGGCCAGCACGACAGCGCCTTCTACGCCGCCCTGTGGCACCAGCTGACCGCCGAGGGCCACTGGCAGGGCGAAATCCAGAACCGGCGCAAGAGCGGCGAGCTCTACCCTGCGTGGCTGACCATCAGCGCCGTGCGCAATCACGAGCGTGAGATCACCCACTTCGTCGCCGTGTTCGCCGACATCTCCAGCCTCAAGCATGCCCAGGCCGAGCTCGACTACCAGGCCCACCATGACCCCCTCACCGGCCTGCCCAACCGCACCCTGTTCGAAAGCCGGCTGCAGGCCGCCCTCAGCAGCCCACAGCCTTCGGGTCGCCAGGGCGCGGTACTGTTCCTCGACCTGGACCGCTTCAAGCACATCAACGACAGCCTCGGCCACCCGGTCGGCGACCTGCTGCTCAAGGCAATCGCGCAGCGCCTGAAAGAACAGGTGCGCGACAACGACACCGTGGCACGCCTGGGCGGGGACGAATTCATCATCCTGCTGCCCGGCCTGCACCAGCCAAGCGATGCCGAGCATATCGCCAACAAGCTACTGGCCTGCTTTGGCGCACCGTTCCAGGCCGGCGAACACGAGTTCTTCACCAGTGCCAGTATCGGCACCAGCCTGTACCCCCAGGACGGCACCGACGTGGCCTCGTTGATCCGCAACGCCGATGCGGCCATGTACCGCTCCAAGGCCAAGGGGCGCAACCGGGTCGAGAGCTACACCCGCGACCTGACCGCCCAGGCCGCCGAGCGCATCGCGCTGGAGCACGAACTGCGCCGCGCCATCGAGCGCAAGGAACTGAGCCTGAGCTACCAGCCCAAGTTCAGCCTCAAGACCCAGAGCCTGGTGGGCGCCGAGGCCCTGATTCGCTGGCGCCACCCGACCTTCGGCGACGTACCGCCGGAGCACTTCATCTCGCTGGCTGAAGAAAATGGCATGATTCTGCAGCTGGGCGACTGGGTGTTGGAGCAGGCGTGCCGGCAGATGCAAGCGTGGAAGCACAGCTACCTTGCGTTCGGGCCGCTGTCGGTCAACCTGGCGGGCGCGCAGTTGCGTCAGCCGTTGCTGGTACAGCGCATCGAGCAATTGCTGCGCACTCACCAGCTCAAGGCGGGTGACCTGCAGCTGGAGATCACCGAGAACTTCATCATGAGCCAGGCCGAGGAGGCGCTGGCCATCCTGCACCAGCTCAAGCGCATCGGTGTGCAACTGGCCATCGACGACTTCGGCACCGGCTACTCCTCGCTCAGTTACCTCAAACGCCTGCCTCTGGACATCCTCAAGATCGACCAGTCGTTTATCCGCGGCCTGCCGGATGACCCGCACGATGCGGCGATTGCGCGGGCGATCATTGCGCTGGGGCGCAGCATGCAGTTGACCATCATCGCCGAGGGCGTGGAGAACCAGGCGCAGCAGCAATTTCTGGCGGCCGAGGGTTGCGAACAGATCCAGGGCTACATCGTCAGCCTGCCGCTGGCGGCGCCTGAATTCGCCGCGACCTTTCTACGCCGGGCAGTTTCGGATCTTTCGGATAGCACAGCCTCGAAACCCTCGCTATAATCCGCGACCACTGGGGCCTATAGCTCAGTTGGTTAGAGCAGAGGACTCATAATCCTTTGGTCCACGGTTCGAGTCCGTGTGGGCCCACCATACTCAAAGCCGCGCACTGCGCGGCTTTCGTGTTTTTGGCGGATCCATCTCAGATGCAGTCCTATGGTCTAAAGGTACAAATTAGGTACAGTGCGGCTTAGCTTGCACGCCTTTGGAGTCCTTCAGATGGCTACAATCGTCAAAACCCCCGCCGGCACCTGGAAGGCGGTCATCCGCAAGACCGGATGGCCGACCAACGCCAAAACCTTCCGCACCAAACGCGACGCCGAGGATTGGTCACGACGCACCGAGGATGAGATGGTGCGTGGTGTGTACATCCAGCGAAGCGGGTCAGAGCGCATGACGCTGGAAAAAACCCTGCAGCGTTATCTGGCGGATGTCACGCCGACGAAGAAGCCCAGCACGCGCAAAGCTGAGGCAACTAAGGCAAAGCAACTCATCCAGAATCTAGGCAAATACTCGTTAGCCGCCCTTTCTGCCGAGATCATCGCTGACTATCGGGACAGCCGACTCGCTTCGACTAGCAAGTGAATCGCCCCGGGTTTCGTAGACACCTCTTTGCCTTAAACTGAGGCCAATTAGGAGGTGCCATGAGCAACCCGCGTTACCCCGAAGAATTCAAAATCCAAGCAGTCAATCAAGTGACCGAAAAGAA